>DATGIR010000061.1:0-22616 GCA_035295605.1 Fimbriimonadaceae bacterium
GGTTCGCCGACTTGTCGGCGCCCTCCGCTATCGTGCGGGACTTGTGGCGAGGGTCGAAGGGGGGCATACCCTTCATTTTGGCGCGCGCTAAGCGGTCCGTTTGGTGCCCTCACTATGCGGCTTCGTCCGGCAGCTAAAAACTCAGGCTCGAACGGCTCCGCCGTCACCAAGGAACAACGTGAGCCCAGGGTTGGCGGAGACGTCGGTGAATGGATATCCCGCCTCGTCGAGAAATCCACCGAACTCGTTCTCGGCCTCCGGCGGGACCTGAAACCCGATTAACACACGCCCCACGTCGGAGCCGAGGTTTCGGTAATGGAACAGGCTGATATTGAAACGACATCCGACCCGGTCGAGGAAGGCTCCCAATGCCCCGGGCCGCTCCGGAAAGTCGAACGTGAAGAGGCGCTCGCTCGTCGTATCCCCCGCCCTTCCCCCGACCATGTGCCTGAGGTGCGTCGTGGCGAGTTCGTCGCCTGACAGATCGACGGTTTCGTAGCCGGCGGCCGTAAGCTCGTCGACCAACCGCCGGTGCTCGGCATCGTCCCGGGTTGAAACCCCCAAGAAGACGTGCGCCCTTGTGGGGTCTCCCATCCGATAGTTGAACTCGGTGATATTGCGCTCGCCCAGCGCCTGGCAGAACTTCCGAAAGCTTCCGGGACGTTCTTGGATCGTGACCGCCAGCATCGCTTCGCGCCCCTCGCCGACGGCCGCCCGCTCGGCCACATAGCGAAGGCGATCGAAATTCAGGTTCGCGCCGCTCGCGATCGCCACGAGGTTCCGGTCGTTAACGCTTTGGCGCTGGACGTAGCGTTTGAGACCCGCGAAGGCCAGAGCCCCGGATGGCTCTAAAACCGCGCGCCGATCCTCGAAGATCTCCTTCACCGCGCCGCAAATCTCGTCGTTTGAGACGACCACGACCTCGTCCACCCAGCGTCGGGCCAACTCGAATGTGAGGGCGCCCACCGTCCGCACGGCGACGCCGTCCGCCAAGCGCCCGACGCGATCCAGGGTCACCCGCTTCCCGATCGCCAGAGACCGATGCATCGCATCGCTGTCCTCCGGCTCGACGCCGATCACCTTGGTGTCGGGCAGGAGCTGTTTCACCGCGAGGGCAACCCCCGAGATCAAGCCTCCGCCACCGACCGGCACGAATACGGCATCCAACGCTCGTCCCGCCATCTGCTCGACGATTTCCAGTCCGATCGTTCCTTGCCCGGCGATGACCGCCGGTTGATCATACGGATGTACGAACGTGAGCTCTTGTTCTTTCGAAAGCTTGACCGCGTGCTCGTAGGCCTCGTCGTAGGTGTCGCCGTAAAGAATGAGCTCCGCGCCGAGCATCCGGATCGCGTCGGTCTTGATGCTTGGCGTCGTTCGAGGAACGACGATGGTCGCCCTGGTGCCAAGCCGCTTCGCCGAAAGCGCCACACCCTGGGCGTGGTTTCCAGCCGATGCGGCGATCACTCCGCGGGCCAGATGCTCCGGCGGCAGATTCGCCATCAGCGCATAGGCGCCGCGCAGCTTGAACGAATAGACCGGCTGCCGATCTTCCCGCTTGAGCCACACATGATTCGAGGTCAGTTGCGAGAGCATCGGGGCGTACTCGAGGGGCGACCGGATCGCGACATCGTAAACGGGAACCCGGCGCATGGCGTCTAGGTAGTCGCCGGCACTCACCGGAGCCTTCCACTCGCTGGCGGTCTCTTGGGGCGCGAACAGAGCGTCGATGTTCGCCTCCGCCAACACGTCCTCGCGCGGTCCGTCGTCAAACACCCGTCCGTCGCGCAAGAGGATCACGCGCTTGATCTCCGGAACGATCTCGTCGAATCGGTGGGTGACCACGACCAGCGTCACCCCCGATTGGGCGATCCGCCGAATCAACCAGATGAATTCGCCGACGATCTTCACGTCCAAGTTCGTCGTCGGTTCGTCGAGCACAAGCGCTTTCGGTTCCGGGGCGAGCGCCCTGGCGATCCATGCCCGCCGTCGCTCGCCGGTGGAAAGGGTGTCGAGCTTCCGATCCGCCAACCCCTGGATCTCCATCAGCTCCATCACCTGTTTCGCCCGACGTGTTTCCTTGAGCTCCACCGTGTGCCCGAAAAGCACGCCGAAGGTACCGAAGAAGCCGGACAAGACGAGTTCCCTAACCGTCGGGTTGCCGAGCACGTGCGATTCGAGCTCAGGCGTTACCGCCGCAAGCGCCAATCGAACCTTCCGGACGGGCGGCTTCTCCTCGCCGTCAATTCGGACGATTCCTCGGCCCGCATGCGGGTAGACCTCCCGCGTCATCACCTTGACGAGCGTGCTCTTACCCGCGCCGTTTGGCCCGACGATCGCAATATGCTCGCCCGCCTTCACGCTCAGCGACACCCGGTCGAGGATCGGAACTCCGTCTCGTACGACGGACACGTTCTTCAACTCGATCAGCGGGAACATAGAACCTAGAACTTCACTTGGCCTTAATGAACGGCATCATCGCCCTCAGTTCTTTGCCGACCGATTCCAGTTGGCTCCCCTGGCCATCTTCGCGGTACTTCGTCATTCGCGGGCGTCCGTTCTTGTTCTCCGCGATCCAATCCTTGGCAAACGTTCCGTCCTGGATGTCCTTGAGAAGCGCCTTCATGGCAGCCCGGCTCTGCTCGTTTATCACCTTCGGGCCGGCCGTGTAGTCGCCCCACTCGGCGGTGTCGCTGATCGAGTAGCGCATGTAGCTCAGACCGCCCTCATACAGGAGATCCACGATGAGCTTCGTTTCGTGCAGACACTCGAAGTAGGCTGCTTCCGGTTGATATCCCGCCTCGACCAGCGTGTCGAAGCCTGACTTGATTAGCGCGCTGAGCCCGCCGCACAGCACCGCCTGCTCGCCAAAGAGATCGGTTTCCGTTTCCTCCTTGAACGTGGTTTCGAGGATGCCGGCCTTTGCGCTGCCGATGCCCCAGGCGTAAGCGAGGGCGGTCTCCTTCGCCGACCCGGTCGCATCCTGGTGGACGGCAACGAGCGCGGGCATGCCCGCGCCGGCGACGTATTCGGCCCGAAGCCTGTGCCCCGGCCCCTTTGGCGCGACCATCGCCACGTTCACGTCCTTGGGTGGCTCGATGAGCTTGTAGTGGATGTTGAAGCCATGGGCAAAGAGCAGGGTCTGCCCGGCCCGAAGGTTGGGCGCGACGTCCTCGGCATAGATTTGCGCCATCGGCACGTCGGGTGTGCAGAACATGAGCACATCGGCCCACCGGGTGAGGTCCGAGACGGACATCACGGTCAATCCCGCCTCCTCTGCCTTCGCTTTCGACTTGCTTCCTGAGGCGAGGCCGACATGCACCTCGACCCCGCTGTCCTTCAGGTTGAGCGCATGGGCGTGGCCCTGGCTGCCGTAGCCGATGATGCCGACCTTGAGACCTTGGATCAGGGCCGGTTGAACGTCTTTTTCGTAGTAGATGGTTGCCATTTTTGGAGATAGGAGGATGGGGGATCAGGATCAGTCGCGGCGGGCTCCCCAGAGCATCAGCGCAATGCCCGCGATCGCGGCGACGATGCCCGTGGAGATGAAGAGCGCGATCGTGCGTCCCTGACCCGGAGCCCAGGTGATCTCGCCGTGAGGGCCGTGCGGGCCCTCGCTGAGCATCAGCAGGCCGCCCACACCGCAGGCGACCACCGCGCATACGAGGAGCATGATCGCGCCCCCGATCATCAACTCCCGCATCAGTCGGAAACCTTGACGGCGATCGTGCCCGTGCGAACGACCTCGGCCACGTTGTACGGCTTGAGCGCCTCGATGAACCGCTCGATCGTCTCGAGCTCGGCCGCGATCTCGGCGATGATGCCGGTGCCGGTGGCTTTGGGAACCTTCGCCATGAATTCGCTGACGATCCCGTAGACCGCTTCGCGGTCCGCGTCCTTCGGCTCGACCCGGATCAACGCGAGCTCGCGTGCCACGCACTCGTTGGGCTTCAAATCCGTCACCTCGACAACGTCGATGAGCTTGTCCAGTTGCCTGAGGCACTGGCGAAGCGCCTCGTCGTCGCCATTCACGACCAGCGTTAAGCGGCTGA
Source organism: Fimbriimonadaceae bacterium (assembly GCA_035295605.1). GTDB lineage: Bacteria > Armatimonadota > Fimbriimonadia > Fimbriimonadales > Fimbriimonadaceae > DAIDHV01. The sequence goes on from DATGIR010000061.1 coordinate 4,053, forward strand.
AGCCGGGGATTTCACAATCTCCCGCGCTGAAGCACGCCAGCGAAAAGCCGCGCCGCCGGAACATCGAAACCAACCGGTTGATCGTTCCCGTCTCGTTTTGCACAAGAACTACGATCGTATGCTGCTGTACGGTGGCCGAGCTCACAACTTCACCGCCGCGTGGGTGGTTTCAAAGGCGCCCACCGCTTCCGGCTCGACGTGCGTCAGAGCCGGATCCATGACCACGCTGCTGTTGCCCGCGCCCGGCCCCACCATCGGGTACACGTTCTCTTCCATTTCGACCACGAACTCGACGAGCACCGGGCCGACATGGGCTCGGGCACTCTCGATAGTTTCGTCGAGCTCCTCAACCCGCGAGCATCGGAAGAACTCCACCCCGTACGCCTCGGCGAGTTTGCCGAAATCGGGAGAGCCCATAGCGACGTGGCTGTGCCGGTTGTCATAGAACAACTCCTGCCATTGCCGAACCATTCCGAGGAAGCCGTTGTTCAGCAGACAGATCTTGACGTTGCACCCGTACTCGACCGCGGTTTGCAACTCCTGCAGCGTCATTTGGAATCCGCCGTCACCGACCACCGCCCAAACTTCATCGTCCGGTCTTGCGAACTTCGCGCCCATCGCGGCCGGAAAGCCGTACCCCATCGTTCCCAATCCTCCGCTGGAGAGGAAGTTGTGGGGTTTGGTGATCTTGTAAAACTGCGCCGTCCACATCTGGTGCTGACCCACGTCGGTCGAGACGATTGCCTCGCCACGGGTGTGCTCATTGAGGGCTTTGAGCACCGTACGCGAAAGAAACTTGCCCTCCGGTACGACGAGCGGATAGGTCGATTGCCATTCGCGAATCTGCTTCCACCATGTGGGGTGCGCCCGCTTCTTGACGAGCTTGTTCAGTTCTATGAGGGAGGCCTTTATATCCCCGATCACAAAAGCGGTGTTCCGGACCGTCTTTCCGACCTCACTCGGATCGATATCGAAGTGCACCAGCTTCGCCTTCTCGGCGAATGCCGACGTGTTACCGGTGAGCCGGTCATCGTATCGAATGCCGATGCCGAGCACGAGGTCGGCATCCTGAACCGCCAAGGTGCCCGTGGCCTCGCCGTGCATACCCATCATTCCGAGGCTCAGCTCATGATTTCGCGGGATCGATCCCAATCCAAGGAGGGAGTTGATAACCGGCAGGTTGGCGGTCTCAGCCAGCTGGAGAAGCTCGGCCATTGCCTCGGAATGAAGCACGCCGGCTCCGGCGATGATCACCGGGCGATCCGCTTCGTTGATGAGTTTGGCGACCGTCGAAACCTGCTCGGCCGGGGCCGCGCCGGGAATGCGGTAGCCGCGACGCTCGATCTTCTCGGGGAATTCCGCGGCGGTTTTGGCGATGAAAATGTCCTTCGGAATGTCCACCAGGACCGGGCCCTTCCGGCCCGTGTTTGCCAAGTAGAACGCTTCCGCCAATACTCCCGGGAGATCTTCGACATCGGTCACGAGGTAGTTGTGCTTCGTGATCGGGATCGTGATTCCCTGGATGTCGGTTTCCTGGAACGCGTCCTTGCCGATCGCCCACGTGTTCACGTTGCCGGTGATGGCGACCATCGGAATCGAGTCCATGATCGCGGTGGCGATGCCGGTCACCAGGTTCGTCGCCCCCGGCCCGCTCGTGGCGAGGCAGACGCCCACCCGGCCGGTAGCCCGGGCATAGCCGTCAGCCATATGCGCCGCACACTGCTCATGCCGTACAAGCACGTGCCGAACCTGTGGCCAGTTCAACATTTCGTCGTACAGCGGCAGTACGACGCCTCCCGGGTATCCGAAGATCGTATCTACTCCCTCGCGAACGAGGGCTTCCATGACTATTGCTGCGCCAGATCGCAAAGCGATTCCTCCTCTGTTCCCCCATCTGCGGAGGTCGGGTGCCCACTGCGTTGTCGGCGCCGTCTCGGTCGTTCTCTTGTCGTTACAAACTAAGAAGGCCTCCCCTTTCGGGGAGGCCTTCAACACTTTCGTTCAGCCACCCCGTTAGGTACGCGAAATAAGAAGCGCTCCAAGGATGACAAACGAAAGCTCAGCAGCGTTCAGCGCGCTGCCGAAAGCCGAATAGCCCGGTGGCGTGGTCCGCTCCATATCCATATTGTAGCCCACCTTTTGAGAAAGCGCAGGTCAATGGTCAATTTGGCCTACCTCGCAACATTCGCAGGGGTAACGCGAGGCCTACGGGCGGTTCAAGGACGCGGCCACGAACATGACTATCACGATCACCGAGATCAGGGTCATGAAGCCGCCGAGCACGATCCCGGTGATCGCGTGCCCCTTGCCCGGAAGCACGGGGTTCAGGTTGCATTGCTTGAGTCCAAGGATTCCGAGGATCACCGCCGTCGGCCCCAGGATCGGCGAGAAGCACGGCACGAGCGAGAACACGGCGCAGTAGTACGCGGCGAGCGCCATCGGGTTCCTGACCGGAATCATCTTCTCGGTGAAGGTCGGAGGCGCATTGGGGTCTGAAATGAATTGAGGTGGGTTGCCGGGCCTGGGATAGGCCGCCGTCGGCGGGGCTTGGACCCCGGCCTGAAGCGGCCGTCCGCACGAACAAAAGACCGTCCCGGGCGCGTTGAACGCACCGCAAGTTTCGCACCGACTGCCCTCGATCCCGCTCATCTTAGGAATCAAGTGTAGTTCACTCGTCCAAACCAATCGAGGAACCTCCTGAAGTAAGCTTCCCGGCGGCATGAAGGTCGCCATCGGGGGAGATCACGCTGGATTCGAGCTCAAAGAGGCACTCCGCGAGTACATCGGCAAACTAGGCCACGAGACCCTCGACGAAGGCGCCTTCAAGTACGACGCGCTCGACGACTATCCGGACTTCGCCTACGCGGTGGCCCGGGCAGTTGTCGATGGGACAGTGGATCGCGGAGTCGTTGTCTGCGGCAGCGGCATCGGCGCCGGGATTGCGGCGAACAAGGTGCGAGGCATTCGGGCCGGAATTTGTGCCGAGCCGTACTCCGCCCACCAGGGCGTGGAGCACGACGACATGAACGTTGTCGTCGTGGGTTCGCGGGTGACGGGCATCGAGGTGGCCAAGGAGATCGTCGAGGCTTTCCTGCGCGCGCGGTTCTCGGGCGAGGAGCGGCATCTCCGGCGCCTCACAAAGGTTCTAGAAATCGAGGCTAACGCCGGCCGAGCGGCCGCAGAAGATTAGTCAGGAGAGTCAAATGAATTCTATTCAGCAGCTCGAGACCTTCGGTCAGTCCGTTTGGCTCGATTTCATCAGCCGCAAGGCGATCAACGACGGAACCCTGAAGGAATTGATCGAAAAGGGCATCGTCGGTATGACGAGCAATCCGGCGATCTTCGAGAAGTCGATGGCAGGCAATGAGTACGACGCCGAAATTGCCGCTCTTGCCCGGGAGGGGAAGAACGCGAACGCGATCTACGAAGCCCTCGCGATCGAAGACGTCCAGGCTGCCGCCGATCTCCTGCGGCCGGTATTCGACCGCACCAAGGGAGACGACGGCTACATCAGCCTGGAGGTCTCGCCCCTCTTGGCGAGAGACACCAAGGGAACGATTCGCGAGGCACAGGAGCTTTGGAAGCGGGTCGATCGCCCAAACTCCATGATAAAGATTCCCGCCACCGTCGAGGGGCTGCCGGCGATCGAGGAGAGCCTCGCGTCCGGGATCAACATCAACGTGACGCTGCTCTTCTCGGTGGAACGGTATGCCGCGGTCGCCGAAAAGTACATTCGCGGGCTTGACCGCCTCAACGCCTCGGGAGGCGATGTCTCCAAGATCCGAAGCGTCGCGAGCTTTTTCCTGAGCCGGATCGACACGATGGTCGACCCCACGCTCGCCCCCAAACATCCGGAGCTCGCCGGAAAGGCCGCCATCGCGTGCGCCAAACATGCCTACGAAGCGTATGGAGAGATCTTCGGTGGTTCGCGCTTCCAGCACCTCACGGCTCTCGGCGCGAAACCGCAGCGGCTGCTCTGGGCGAGCACCAGCACGAAGAACCCCTCTTACCCGGACACGATGTACGTTGAGCCGCTGATTGGATCCAGCACGGTGAATACAATGCCGCTGGAGACGATCGAGGCTTATCTTGACCATGGCAAGCCGGCGTCTCGCATTGCCGACGGAATGGCCGAGATCCACCAAACCCTCAAGGCCCTTGAATCCGCATCCGTCGATCTCGGCTTGGTTGCCGCCAAGCTCGAAGAGGAGGCGCTCGTCAAGTTCATCGATCCGTTCAACAAGCTGGTTGCGGGAATCCAATCCAAACTGTCCGGCGTCAGCGCCGGGAGCCCGGCGTGAGTCTTCCGCCCGACTTCGTTACGCGCTTTTGGGAGAGGGACGGGCGGCTGTGGTCGGGCGGTAAGTACGGCGCCGCTGTGACCGACTTCATGGGTTGGCTCGGTGTGGCCGACACCATGAAGACCCGGGTTGCCGAGCTAAAGGCGTTCGTCGAGGAGGCCAAAGCCGCCGGCGTCGAGCGGGTAGTGCTCGCCGGGATGGGCGGCTCATCCTTGGCGCCGCTCGTGTTGCAAAAGTGCCTGGCTCAGCCCGGCGGCTTGCCGCTCGCCGTGCTTGACAGCACCGATCCCGCCACCGTGCTCCGCATCCAACACTTGGGTCCGGTCGATAAGGCGCTCTTCGTCATCGCCAGCAAGTCGGGGAGCACTGCCGAGCCGAACGCGTTCAACGACTACTTCTACGACCGGGTCAAGGAGCTCAAAGGGGACAGGGCGGGCGAGAACTTCGCAGCCATAACCGACCCCGGCAGCCCCTTCGAGGCCCACGCCAAGAGCCTCGGCTTCCGCAAGATTTTCCTAAACTTTCCGGACATCGGCGGCCGCTACTCGGCGCTCAGCTACTTTGGGCTGGTTCCCGCCGCGCTCATGGGAATCGACGTCGACAAGCTCCTGGATCGGGCCCTCGTCGTGGTCGCCGAGAACAAGCAGCCTGACGGGACCGCGATCAAGCTGGGGGAGGCGCTCGGCGAGCATGCCAAGGCCGGGCGCGACAAGTTGACATTCATCCTTCCCGACAATTTGAAATACCTCGGGCTCTGGTTCGAGCAGCTCATAGCCGAAAGCACGGGGAAAGAGGGCCGGGGGGTGTTGCCGATCGCCTTGGAGGCGGCCGGATTGCCAAGCGCGTACGGCAAGGACCGGGTTTTCGCCTACATCCGACTCGGATCAGGCGATACGTCGGCCACCGATAGAAAGGTGGCGCCGTTGCGAGATGCGGGCTTCCCCGTGATCGACTCGGTGATGAGCGATATGTACGACATCGCCGCCGAGTTCATGCGATGGGAGATCGCCACCGCGGTCATCGGCGCCGTGATCGAGATCAATCCGTTCGATCAGCCGAACGTCCAAGAGAGCAAGGACATCACGAAGAAGTACGTCAAGCAACTCGAGGATTTCGGGTCGCTCCCCGCGGAGATGGCGACCGCCACTGAGGGCGACGTTTCCGTTTTCGGCGCATTCGGCTTGACGGTTGAGAAGGCGTTTGTAGGCTTTTTGGAGTCGGTCAAGCCAGGCGACTACGTCTGCCTCCAAGCGTATTTGACCGAGGAGCCCGACGTCGACGAGGAGCTTGCCGAGCTCCAGGCAGCCATTCGGGACAAGTACGGCGTTCCTTGTACGTGCGGCTACGGGCCGCGCTTCCTGCACAGCACCGGCCAGTTCCACAAGGGCGGGCCCAATAGCGGTCACTTCATCCAGCTCAGCCAGGGCGACGTTGAGGATGCCCTCTTGCCGGGCAAGAGCTACACGTTCGGGACGTTCCGGAACGCTCAGTACCGGGGTGATGGCGACGCTCTGCGCGCCCATGGGCGTCACGTGATGCGGCTTGATCTGGGGTACGCGGGGGCCGGAGCAATCGAGCGGCTCTGCGACGCAGTGTGCGCCCAGTGATTCGGGCGATCTTCACCGATCTCGGCGGCGTCATCCTGACCAACGGGTGGGACCACATCGGCCGCCAGAATGCGGTTGACCACTTCGGCATCGATCGGGGCGAGTTCTTTCAACGCCACGAAATGGTGTTCGGGGCCTACGAGGAGGGCCAGATGAGCTTGGACGAGTACCTCTCGTTCGCCGTCTTCTACTGCGCCCGCGAGTTCTCGAAGGCCGAGTTCACCTCGTATATCAAGCAGCAGTCCCAGCCACTGCCGGGGATGTTCGAGCTCATGTGCAGAGCCAAGAAGGAGTCGGGACTGCCCGTCTTTGCGCTGAGCAACGAGGGACGCGAAATCGCTCAGTATCGAATCGATACCTTTGGCCTTCGCGACATGGCCGACGCCTTCATCGTGTCGGGCTTCGTCGGGATGCGGAAGCCGGCGATGGGAATCTATCGGCTGACGCTGAATGTAGCCCAGGTCGCGCCGGACGAAGCCCTGTATCTTGACGATCGACAATCGCTGATCGAAGCCGGCTCCCTCGCCGGCCTCGTCACCCTATGGCATCAAGACATCGACACGACGACCGAGGCCCTCAAACGGCACGGCCTCCTCAACTGACAACCGGCAACTCACAACTGACAACTAACCATGAGCCTCGGACACGATTTCGGCATGATCGGCCTCGGAACTATGGGCCGCAATTTGGTGTGGAACCTCGCGGACCACGGCTACTCGGTGGCGGGCCTTGGCCGCAGCCAGGACCGGGTTAACCAGCTTCACGAGCAGAGCGGGGACAAGGATGTCCACGGGTACGTGGACCCGAAGGCCTTCGTCCACAACCTGCGGCGGCCCCGCGCGATCATGCTGCTCGTTCCCGCTGGCTCGCCGGTCGACGACGTCATCCAGGAGTTGCTCCCCCTCCTCGACCAAGGCGACCTCATCATCGACGGCGGCAACTCTTACTACAAAGACACCGAGCGACGCGTGAAGGACCTCGAAGCAAGGAAGATCGGATTCTTCGGCATGGGCGTGAGCGGTGGCGCCGAGGGCGCCCGGCACGGTCCCAGCATGATGCCGGGCGGGACCGAAGCGCTTTGGGAGCGGGTCCGCGAGATGCTCGAGTCGGTTGCCGCCAAGGCTGAGGAAGACGGTGGGCCGTGTGTGGCCCTTGTAGGCCCCGGCGGCTCCGGCCACTATGTGAAGACCGTTCACAACGGAATCGAGTACGGGATCATGCAGCAGATCGCCGAGGTCTACGACGTGCTCAAGCGCGGCATGGGCCAGAGCAATTCTCAGATCGCGGACACGTTTCAAGCCTGGGATGAAGGGGTTCTGCGAAGCTTTCTCGCCCACATCACGGTGGATGTGCTCCGACGCAAAGACCCGGACACCGGCAAGGACCTGGTCGACCTCATCAGCGACAAAGCCAAGCAGAAGGGAACCGGAAAGTGGACGAGCCAGGACGCAATGGACTTGGGCGTTCCGATCCCGACCATCGACGCGGCAGTGGCGGCTCGCGAGATGAGCGGGCTGAAGGACGAGCGCGTAAAGGCTGAGTTGATGTACAAGGTCGAGTCCCCGCAGTTGACCGCCGACTGGCTGCCCGCCGACCTTCTGCGCGACGCGCTCTTATGCGCCGTGATCCTGACCTATACGCAGGGGTTTGCCCAACTTGGCGCCGCGAGTCAGGAGTACGGTTACAACATAAAGCTCGACCTCGTCGCCCGCATCTGGCGTGCGGGCTGCATCATCCGGAGCACGTTCCTGCAACAAATCATGGACGCCTACGGGCGCGATGCGGCGCTTCCCAACCTCCTCCTCGATCCCAAAGTCTCGATCCAGGTATCCGGGCTCCAGGGTGCGCTCAGGAACGTGGTCTGCGCGGTACAAGGCGCCGGCCTACCGGTTCCCGCGCTTTCGGCGAGCCTGTCCTACTTCGACGGGTTCCGCAGCGGGCGGTTGCCGGCCAACCTCATTCAGGGCCAGCGAGACTACTTCGGTTCGCACACCTACGAGCGGGTGGACAAGCCCGGAGTCTTCCACTCCGATTGGGAGAGCAAGTGAGCGTCGGCACTCGCCTCGGACCCTCGGTCGTTACAATCTTCGGGGCCGGAGGCGACCTGTGTAAGCGCAAGCTGATTCCGGCGCTCTACAACCTCTTCAAGGACGGCGGCGTGCCCGAGCGCCTGCTCATCATCGGGGTGGCTCGCTCGGGCGATACCGCCTCCTTCTGCGCGAACATGAAGGCCGCGACGAAGGAGTTCTCGCGCTCAGGTCTGGACGACAAGATTTGGGACGCATTCGCCGCCAACTTGCGGTTTCACCCGGGGGTCTTCGAGGATCCTGCCGTGTATCAGGCTTTAGCCGAGGCCATCGCGCAGATCGAGAAGGAGTGGAATACCAAAACCAACCGTACCTATTACCTATCTGTTCCGCCTGCGGCCATCGAGACGATCTCATCTGGACTGGAAAAGGCCGGCCTGAGCCGTGAGGAGAAGCGCGACCGGCTGGTCGTCGAGAAGCCGTTCGGGCGCGACCTCGCCTCCGCCATCGAGCTGAACAACAAGCTGATGGAGGGCTGGCAGGAAGATCAAATCTTCCGGATCGACCACTACCTGGGTAAGGACACCGTTCAAAACCTCCTCGCATTTCGATTCGCCAATGCCTTGTATGAGCCTGTGTGGAATCGCCGCTACATCGACAATGTACAGATCACGGTTGCGGAGGAGGTCGGTGTCGAGTTGCGGGGCGGCTTCTACGAGTCGGCCGGCGCTCTGCGCGACATGATGCAAAACCACCTGCTTCAGCTCATGTGCATGGTGGCGATGGAACCGCCCGTTACCTTCGAGGGGAACGAGGTTCGGAACCGGAAAGTCGATGTCTTACGCGCGGTGCGCCCGCTTGGGACGGGCGAACTCTACAAGTGCGCGGCGCGCGGCCAGTACGCGCCGGGCTATTTCCAGGGCTCGCCCGTCGTCGGCTATCGCCAGGAGCCGGGCGTGTCGCCCGACAGCTCGACCGAAACCTTCGCGGCGCTTCGGTTGTACGTCGACAATTGGCGTTGGCAGGACGTGCCGTTCTACCTCCGCACGGGCAAGCGGTTGCCGACCAAGCTAAGCCAGATCGTCATCGAGTTCAGGCCCGTGCCGCATCAAATGTTTCCCCCCGCGGCGGTCGAGCACTTCGAGCCGAACCGCCTCGTAATCAACATCCAACCCAAGGAGGGAATCGTCCTGCGGTTCCAGGCCAAGCAGCCCGGGAAGGGAATGCGGCTGCAGACCGTGAACATGAATTTCGACTACGGCGACCAGTTTCGCCAGCAGCCCCCGGAGGCGTACGAGACGCTGCTGTACGACGTGATGGCCGGCGACAGCACGTTGTTTATGCGTGACGACCAGGAGCAAGCGGCTTGGACGGTGCTCGAGCCAATCTTGGACGTGTGGAGCGATACGCCGAGCGCAGACTTTCCTAACTACCCCGCCGGCACTTGGGGGCCGGAGGCCGCCGAGGCGCTTATCGCCCGGGACGGGCGGAGCTGGCACTCGCAGATCTACGCTCAGGACCGGAAAGGCTGACTGGGCTTATCTGACCCGCCTTGCAGCCGGCGGCGCGCTAGGTGTTGAACCGCCCCCCTGCTGGTTCATCAGCGACTGGATATCGATGATCATTCCCTGGCTCCCGCTCACGGTTGGAAGCTTGCCATCCCATTTCTCGATCCAAGCCTTCGCGAGCACCTTGGAGCCGCCCATCGCGTTCAGGGCGGCGGCTTCCAATTGGGCCGCCTGGGCCCGGCCTTTGGCGGCAGCCACTTCGGTCTCCGCTGCAAGCTGTGCCTTCTGAAGCTCGTATTTCTGCTGCTCGGCGGTCTGTTGAGCCACCTGCTTGAGCTCGATCGCGTGATTGAATTCGGTCGAGAAGTCGAAGTTCGTCAGAGAGACGCCACCCGGCTCGATCATCAAGTCGTACGCGGCAAGGCGCTGCGTAAGCGCTTCGTCGATCTGCTGCTTCACGCGACCCCGCTGGTTGATGAGTTCCTCAGCGGTGTAGTTCGCCACCACCGCCTTGACCGTCTCTTGGGTCGCGGGGTCGATAATGCGGGAGGCAAAGTCCGTCCCCACCGACTGATATAGCTTGCCAACCTTCGATGGATCGACGTGGAAGTTGATCGCCACTTTCGTCTGCACCGTCTGGAGGTCGCGCGACGCAGCGCTTGCGTCGGCGGTGTTCTTGAGCGTCCGAACTTCCATCAACACGACGGTTTGGATCCCGGGAACGATCAGGTGCGGCCCTTCCGATAGGTCTCCGTGCACCGCGCCGAATGTCAAGAGAACGCCCCGGAAACCGGCCGGTACCGCGATGAAGCTGGCGGTGACCAGCCCGACCACGACCAGGATACCGCCTGTCAGGCTGAGTCCGAACCGCACTCGCGGAGATTCGGCGGCAGCCTGCCCCTTGGGCATCACGAGGGCGACGACGAGGAGAATGATCCCCAGGACAACTAGGAACATGGGCTTACATCAAGGACGAGGCGGTGGCGCAGGAGGGAGCAGTCCGTTGATGAGCTCAAGTGGGTAGCCTCATCAGGTGGCCGTGGCTGCAGACAACCGCCTAAAGAATCGCTGGGGGTCGGGCGCACCGACCGATCCCGTCGACCTTCTCGTTTACGCCTCGAACCTTCTCGGCTCCGACCCCGCGATAACCAACTTTGGCGGCGGAAACACGAGCGTTAAGGCGACGGAGACAGACCCTCTGACCGGTGATCCCGTCGAGGTGCTGTGGGTTAAAGCAAGCGGTGGCGACTTGGGAACCGCCAAGCGGGGCAACTTCGCGTCGCTCTACCTGGCGAAGTTCCTCGGTTTGGAACGGCTCGCGGCGACGATTCCGGAAGACGAACTCGTCCCGCTCTTTCCCCAGTGCGCGTTCAACCTGAATCCGGCTGCGCCGTCGATCGACACTCCGCTTCACGCGTTCGTACCAAGTGCCTGCGTTAGCCACATGCACCCGGACGCGGTCATAGCGATCGCCGCAAGCAAGGATTGCCGCGACCTCACTGCGAAGATTTGGGGCGGCAAGTTGGGGTTTCTGGCGTGGAAGCGCCCCGGATTCGATCTTGGCCTCGCTCTCTGCGACCTCATTGCCGCAAACCCGGGTATCGAGGGCGCCATGATGGAGTCCCACGGCCTCATTTGCTGGGCCGACACCTGGGCCGATTGCTACGCGCTCACCCTTCGCCTGATCGATCAAGCTCAGGCGTATCTCGACAGCCACGGACGCAGCGATCCATTTGGAAAGCCGACCCGAGCCGCGCGCGACGCCGACCGGGATGCGAAGCTTGCCGCGTTGGTCCCCGTTCTGCGTGGCAAGGTCGCCTACGGGGGCGTGCGGCTGATCGGTCATGTCGATACCGCCGCTCCTGTGCTCGACTTTCTGGCGAGCCAAAGCATCGGTCGCCTTGCCGCGCTCGGCACGAGTTGCCCCGACCATTTTCTCCGCACCAAGATTCGTCCGTTTGTCCTGACGGACGGCGACGACGTCGATGCCAAGCTCACCGAGTTCCGTGACGGTTACGCCGCCTATTACGACCGGTGCAAGCACGTGGACTCGCCGGCGATGCGGAATCCCAATCCGAGCGTGATCCTCCTTCCCGGGCTGGGCATGGTTACGTTCGCGAAGAACGCGGCCGAGGCTCGGATCACGGGCGAGTTCTACACGAACGCGATCAACGTGATGCGGGGGGCCGAAGCCGTCAGCCAGTACGTTGCGCTGCCTGAGCAGGAGGCGTTCAACATCGAGTACTGGCTGCTCGAGGAGGCGAAGCTTAAGCGGCAACCCCCACCGAAGGAGCTAAGCGGCCGCATCGCAGTCATCTCCGGTGGAGCGCAGGGAATCGGCCGGGCGACAGCCCACAAGCTGGCTGGGCTCGGGGCGACCGTCGCCCTCCTGGACATCAACGAGGCGAAACTGGCTGAAGCGGTGGAAGACGTCGCTCGAACCGCCGGAAGCGCTGACTCGGTGAGAGCCTTCGCGTGCGATGTGACCTCGCCAACATCACTTCGGGCGGCGTTCGACGCGGTTGCCCTGGCGTTCGGCGGCGCCGATATTGTGGTCGTCAACGCCGGCAACGCCAGGCGCGGGACGGTTGCCGACACGTCTGAAGAGGATTACCGGTTCCTGAGCGACCTCCTCATGAAGGGGTATTTCGACACGATGGCGGAAGCCGTCCGCCTCTTCCAGCGCCAGGGAATGGGCGGAAATATCGTAGTCGTCGGCTCGAAGAACGGCGTAGCTGTCGGCTCAAACGCCGCGCTCTATAGCGCCGCAAAGGCGTTCGAGCTTCATCTCATGCGAACGGTCGCGCTCGACTTCGCCAAGCAAGGTATCCGTTGCAACGCGGTCAACCCGGATGGGGTCGTCACCGGTTCCGGAATTTGGTCCGACGCCTGGAAGGAGCAAACCGCCAAGTCGCTCGGAATCGATCCATCCGAGTTGGTCGAGTACTACAAGAACCGCTCGCTGTTGGGAGTCGCGGTGACGCCGGACGATTGCGCCGAAGCGATCGCCTGGCTTGTCAGCGACGCGCGCTCGAGCCGGACCACCGGCGCCGTAATTCCGGTGGACGGCGGCAACCGGGAGGGACTCCTCCGCTGAAGCAACCCTTCGGCGCCATCGCCGTCGACCTCGGGGCGACCAGCGGCCGCTTTGCCGCCGGCTGGCTGGAGGCCGGGCGTATCGTTTCGGAGGTCGTCGAGCAAATCCCCCACTCCGGAATCGATCGGAACGGCCTCGCCGTGTGGGATCTCGATGCGCTTCTCGGACTGTGCCACCGGGCCGTGCAGTACGGCCAGGCGCACTTCACCGAAACCTATGTGGGAATCGACTCGTGGGGGGTGGATCAGGGGTTCCTAAACGCACAGGGTCGTCTCATTCAGCCACCGGTTTGCTACCGGGATCCAAGCCACCAGGCCCAGTTCGAGCGATACAGAGAGCATCGGCCCCGAATCTTCCAGCTTACAGGAATCGCCCACCAACCGTTCAACACCATTTACCAGTTGGCGGCGCGCCGCCATGAGAACCCAGGCATCGTTTCAAACCGTTGGCTCAACATTCCAGATCTCCTGGGCCACCTCCTCGGCGGGCCCATGCACATGGAGCTGACGATGGCTTCCACGACCCAGCTGATGGGGCTGGACGGAAATTGGTGCGACGAGCTTTTCCGCCTCGTCGGTTGGCCGACACCGGACGTTTTGCCGTGCCGTCCCGGATTCCTTGCCGGCTCGATCGGACCCTCTGTGCACTTGACCAACATTGGCAGCCACGACACCGCCTCCGCCATCTTCGGATTCGGCGCGATCCCGGACAACACCATGTACTTGAACATGGGAACGTGGTCGCTAGCCGGAGTCTTGCTGGATCAACCCATCGCCTCGCCGGCCGCGGAAGCCGCCGGTTTCACGAACGAGCGCGCGGTCGATGGCCGCATTCGCTTTCTCAAGAACATTCCCGGCTTCTACGTTCTGAACCGCCTCCACGACGAGCTTGGCGTCTCCGTCCCGATACCGCAGTGGATCGAGGGAGCTGCCGACGTGGAGGAGCGGGTCGATCTCATGAGCCCGGACCTCTACAATCCGCCCTCGATGCCGGAGGCGGTGATGAAGCTGTGCGGCTGGGAGCAGGCGAGCGCCGAGGAGTGGGCCGGACTCGCCGTGCACAGCCTTACCGACACCATTGCCGCCCAGATCCCGCCTTTGCGGGAGATCACCGGTAGAAGGCTCGATACGATCCGGGTCGGGGGTGGCGGGAGCCGAAGCTCGGTCCTTTGCCGATCCCTTGCGAAGGCAACCGGGTGCTCGGTGGTCGCGGGGCCGGTCGAGGCAACGGTAGTTGGCAATCTGGCGATGAGCCTCCAAGCGCGTGCCATGCGAACCGTCGGTTCTTCGGCTTACTCCGACGATCTCGCCCTTGCGCTCATCCAGGCCGGGCGCATGCTCCCGAACGAATCGGCTCCGTCCCACGGTGCGCCGGTGCGGGAGCGCCGCCAAATAGAAGCTGCTGTCCTGGAAGCGGTCGGCGCGAGCGGGGACCTCAAGCGTTACGAGCCGGAGGTGGTCGCGTGAGGGTTCACCTCATGCTTACGTGCCTGTGCGATGCCTTCTTCGGGGAAGTCGGGATTGCCGCCGTGCGGATGCTGGAACACGTCGGCTGCACCGTGGAATTTAACAACGCCCAAACTTGCTGCGGTCAGCCTCCGTACAACGCGGGCGATTGGGATTCGGCGAGGAAGATCGCCGATCATGCGAAACGGGTGTTCGCCGGTTCCGATGCGCCGATCGTGTGCGCGAGCGCTTCGTGCACGGCGATGCTGCGTGAGGGATACGCTCTTCTTTACCCAGGTGAGCCACACGTTCAAGCCTACGAACTCAGTGAGTTCCTGCTGACGAAGATGAATGTCACCGAGTGGCCGTTACTCGATCCCGCTCCGAAAGTCGCCTTCCACCGCTCGTGTCACGGCCGTGGGATCCACCTTGGCGACAGCGCGGAGCGGCTGCTCCAAATGGCCGGCGTGCAGCTCATCGAATTCGGGGCCACGGACCAGTGCTGCGGCTTTGGCGGCGCGTTCAGTGTGACGCACCCCAAAGTCTCCGGCGAGATCGGTATGGAGAAGCTCAACCGGATTCGGGAGTCGGGAGCCACCGAGATCGTGAGCGGCGACATGGGTTGCCTCATGCATCTCGGCGGTCTGATCGAGAAGCAGAACCTGATGCTGAGAACTCGCCATTACGCCGAGCTCCTAGCGGAGGCAATTCCCGCGAAGGAGGCAAAGCTTGCCACGCCCGCCGGTTGAAGCGTTTGCGCGGAAGTTGGCGCAGTCCACCACCGACAGCGTACGCCGGGCAACAACCGGTGCGAGCAACGCCCGCGTCGCTACGCTGGACCGAACCTTTAAGGACCCTGGGTCGGCTCGCCACCACGCCGCGGCGATAAAGGACTACGTTCTGGATCACCTCGGCGAGCTTCTCCAGCAGCTCGAAGCCAACTGCACTTCCCACGGGATCCGGGTCCACTGGGCGGTTGATTCGGCCTCCGCCAACGAGATCATCGTCGGGATTTGCCGGTCGGCGGCGCCGGACGGCGCCATCGTCGCCAAGGCAAAGTCGATGGCTACCGAAGAGATCCACCTCAACCATCACCTCGAGGCGGCCGGCTTCACCCCGGTGGAGACGGACCTGGGCGAGTTCATCGTCCAAATCGATCACGACACCCCGAGCCATATCGTCGCGCCCATCATTCACAAGAACCGGTTCGACATCGCCAAGAGCTTTGAGCGTGAGAAACTTGGCCCGTACACCGAGGTGCCCGAGGAGCTCGCGATGCAGGCGCGGGGCCACCTTCGAGAGAGCTTCAAGAGTGCGACCATCGGCGTCTCGGGCGTGAACTTCGCCGTCGCCGAAACCGGTCGGCTCGTGATCGTAGAGAACGAGGGGAACAATCGCCTATCGACCACGGCCCCGCGTATTCATATCGCCGTCATGGGGATCGAGAAGGTGTTGCCTCGCGAAGCAGATTTGCCCTTGTTCTTGAGGCTCATCGCAGGCTCTGCCACTGGCCAGCGCGCCACCACGTACATGCACGGCGTGCTCGCCCCGCGTCGCTCCGACGAGCCGGATGGTCCGGACGAGGTGCACCTCGTGTTGCTCGACAACGGTCGGAGTGCGGTTCTGCACGGTGACTACCGAGAGATCCTGCGCTGCATCCGGTGTGGCGCATGTCAGAACACGTGTCCCGTCTACCGCCAAACGAGCGGCCACGCGTACGGGCACGTCTACAGCGGTCCAATCGGCGCGGTGCTGGCTCCGGCGCTCGAAGGAATCACCGCGATGGGCCATCTCGCCAAGTCCTCTTCGCTCTGCGGCGCGTGCGAAGAGGTATGCCCGGTTCAGATACCGATCCCGCGGATGTTGCTTCAGTTGAGGGACGAGGCCTTCCGAGCGGGGGTCGCCCGCGACTCCGCGCCTTGGTCGGTGTATGCCTTCGGCGCCACCCATCCGTCGACCTGGCGCGCGGGGTTGAAGATGCTGCCGCTGGCGGAAGCGACTCCGGTTCCGCACCCGCTGAAATCCGGATGGGGCGAGTTCCGCGAACTACCACACCGACGCGGTCGGCACTTTCGAGCCTGGTGGGCGGATCGGCCATGAG
The DNA here is from genome assembly GCA_035295605.1 of Fimbriimonadaceae bacterium. Classification (GTDB taxonomy): domain Bacteria; phylum Armatimonadota; class Fimbriimonadia; order Fimbriimonadales; family Fimbriimonadaceae; genus DAIDHV01. The sequence continues at coordinate 20,139 of DATGIR010000061.1, forward strand.
CGACCGCGAAAGAATCCTTTCGGTTATCGGCGGCTCGACCGGGGTTGCGCTGCCTTCCCCCTGGCCCGGCCCTTCGCTCGAAGGAGCCTTGGAAAACCGCTTCGAATCCGAGCTGAAGACACTGGGCGCGGAACTCGTGACCGCCGATCGGCTCAAAGAGCTTGCCGGCGCGAGCGTATTCGCCGATTCTGACGTTCCCGAGCCGCTTCTCCGAGGCTTGGTCCGCACCGAGGACGTCTGGTCGGCGGACCTCGGGATCACGCTCGCAGACTATGGAATCGCCGACACCGGCTCCCTGCTGCTCACTGCCGGGCCCGGCCGAAACCGGCTTGCGAGCCTAGCCCCACCTCATCACATCGCGGTGCTGAGCCGGACGCGAATCCTAGATACGGCCGAAGCGGCGATCGAGGTGCTTCCGTCGAGAACGGCCGTCATCGTGAGCGGCCCGAGCCGAACCGCCGACATTGAGGGCGTTATCGTGCGTGGAATCCACGGTCCGCGTCGGCTCTGGGTACTGCTTACCGACTAGCCCGGACGGACGAGCCCCGCACGATCAGCTTCGTCGGCAGGAGATCGGCGTGCTGAGGCGCCTTCGTAGGTTCATCGTCTCCCCGCTGGGCTTCAATCCGAGAGCGCAATACCTCCCACGCTCTGAGGTACATCTCGGCTCGAGGGTCGGCGATCGAGGTGGTCGTCGGCACCGTCAACTCGCATCGATCCGAACCGTCGAACACGACGAGAAGCACGTCACCAGGGATCGAGAATCCAGCGTCGGCCAGCGCCCGCTGCGCTACCATGCCCAACTCGAGGTTGTGAGCAAGGATCGCGTCGGGCTTCCCCGTCGCCGCGAGGTGCACGCGAATGGAGTCCACCACGGCGCGCGGGCCGGCATTCAGGGCGGTCGTCGCGTTGGGTTCGATCCCATTCGTCCTGCACTCGGCGGCGTAGGCTGCGTACTTCGGGTTATCGGGCCCGACTCCGTCCGGCGCGAAGTAGGCAACCCGCCGGCAACCTGCGTCGAACAGGTGAGCCATCGCCTCGGCAACCCCGCTCATCCAATTCACGCCGACGTGATCGCAGCCGGGATCGTAAAGCGTGCCTAGGGAGACCAACGGGATTCCCGGGTCCTTGGAGTAGCCCGCCCCCGCTGCCTGGAAACAGTCGAGCATCAGGACCCCGTCGACCGGCCAGTCGTCGACCTCCCACGGTGTCTCACTCGCCTGAGTATTCCTGTCGAACAGTCTGACCACGAGCTCGTATCCGTCAGTCGAAAGGAGGTCGGCGAAGCCGGCCTGAGCTCCCTCGGGGTGCTCCGATCCGGCACGGGGTTGCCAGAGGGTGATCGTGTTGGTCCGCCCCCGAACCAGTGCCTGCGCGGCGCGGTTTGGCCGGTAGCCCATTTCCCGTGCTGCCTGCAGCACGCGCTCGCGCGTCGCCGCCGGGATCGCGACGTCCATTCGCTCGTTCAGAACGAACGACACGGCGGCGTGGGAGAGATTAACCCGCTTGGCGATGTCTCGAAGCGTCACGCGCATTGGTATCTATCATGACTTTATTACCAATGGAATGTAAACCTTTTCTTGCACCAAGATTACAAGTATTAAGTTTAGAGTCTGATAGCTCGTTCCCGTGAGCATTCACTCAACGGAAATCAGCACGGCCCCATGCCGCGGAATCGTCGCCGAGAAGGTGTCGCGGGCCCGCCCCGCGTCGCGGTTCAGCCAGAGGTTACGAATCTTGTGGTTCCCTTCCAGACCCAGGTCGGCGAGCTTGAGCGAGACGCGGGTTGGTTCTTCGCCCCGGTTGAACAATGCCACCGCAAACCGCCCGTCGGCAAGCGGCCGGCTCCAAACCTCGGTCTGGCCGTCCTTGGATAGCCGGGTCGCCGGCTTGCCGAGCATGTCCTGATCCACCTCGATCACATCATGGTTTGTCAGTACATCGAGCGTGAACGAGTCCAGATGCGTGAGGTCGCAGCCGATTAAAAGCGGCGCAGCCTGCATCGCCCACATCGTGATGTGGGTGATCTGTTCGTTCGGGGTGAGCCGGGTTGGGTGCGGATGGTCGCCCCAGCCAAGCCGGCCGACAACGAGCATATCCGGATCGTTCCAGTGGCCGGGACCGCCGCCCTTGGCCCATTTGTCGCCCTGAAATCCTATACTGCTCATGCTCGACCACGTATCGGTGATGTCGCCCGTACAACGCCAGGCGTTGCCGCCCACGCTTGCTCCCCAGTTCCAAACGTCGCCCATCCCGTACTGGCAAAGCGAGAAGACGATGTCCCGGCCCGAGTTCGCAAGCATGCGGTGCATCAGCGAGTAGGGCTTCTCGAGCCCGGCCAGATCCGGGTGCGGTTCGATGCCGCCGTAGGAGCACCAGTCGTACTTCAGGTAGTCGACACCCCACTTCGCATAGGTGTCGGCATCTTGCTTTTCAAACTTGTAGCTGGCGGGAAATCCTGCGCAAGTCTCGGGCCCG
>DATGIR010000062.1:0-5760 GCA_035295605.1 Fimbriimonadaceae bacterium
CCCGTGAACTTGCCAATCGAGTTGACGTTGCCATGCCCGCCCGTAACATGCGGCAGACGGAAGAACTGATAGTCGCTCGTGTTCGCTGCTGAAAGGGTTCCGTTCCAGTTGCTGAGCGAGTAGCCGATAGGTGTCGAGAACGCCATCGCTCCCGCAAAAGACGGGACGCCGTCGGGGGTCACGCCGAAGCCGCCGCCCGGGAGTCCGGAGATCGTTCTAAAGGCGGGGTACTGGTGCGGCCCGGCGAGGTTGTCCTGCGCGGTGGCAACGGAGGCGAGAAGGGCAAGCCCGGCTACGGCGAGTTCGCGGCGCATCTGGGCATCTTACCGGGCCGACTACGCTCGGACGGCGGCAAGCACGCGCTCCTCTTCGGCCCGCCCGTAGGCTCCGACCGGGCGCTCGTCCCCTAGCGTGTAAAGCCAGGCTAATGTATCGGCCGCAGTCTCTCGCAGGGGGCGACGGCTGAGGCCGGCCGCGAGCGATTCGTTGCACTCGAACCCAAGCAGGCGGGAGGCTTCGGCCGGCCACATGAGCGGGAGATCCTCGCCGAGGCGAACTCCGTGCGACTCCAGCACGTCGGTAGGGACTCTGATGCCTTCCCCACCCCCGATGGAGGCGCACGCCGCGATCATCGCGTCGAATGTGGTGGCCTCGCCGGCGGCGTGGAAAATCCCTCCCAATCCTTGCTCCAGAAGCGTTACGCAGAAGGCTCCGAGATCGCGGGCGTCGATGAGTTGCATGGGGCCGCCGGGTATCTCCGGGACCAGGACCGTGCCAAAGCTGGCGAAGCGATTGACCCAATAGGCGAAGCGCCCGGTGTAGTCGTACGGGCCCGCGATGAGGCCGGGGCGAACAATCGTCGCCCGATCGCCGAACACTGCCGCCACCGCATCCTCGCACTCCACCTTGAGGGGGCCGTAGGCCTCGTTGGTGATCTCTTCGCTCTCGAGCGGCCTCTCCGGTCTTTGAAGGTTCAGCTCGAGATCGTAGACGCTGATCGTCGAGATAAAGAGGTACCGCCGGCAGCGGTCTCGCAGCGTCTCTGCCGAGGCCTTGACCACCCTCGGCAGATAGCCGCAGCTGTCGTAAACGGCGTCCCAAGATTGATCTCCGAGGGCGTCGAGCCCTCCATCCCGATTGCCGAGGAGCTCCTGTACACGCCAATCCTTCGGAAGCTCGGTCTTCCCCCGGTGGAAGATCGTAAGCTCATGGCCACGAGCCAAGGCCGCTTCCACAAATGCACGTCCGACGAACTTCGTGCCCCCAATCGCGAGAATGCGCATTGTGATGGTAGTTACGTGTCCGGGGTGCCGCGTTGCTCCCGAAGCGGACAGCGCGCTAGTAAAGCCCCCTTACCGGGTATTCTGAGTGCGGATTTCCGGCCCCCGAAGCACCACTCCGCGTACCGTGGCCGTCTTTATCCCGAATCCGCTTTTTAGCCGAATACCACCGTGCCAGACGATCCGAATATTGAAGTGGTCAAGGTTGAGGAGGAGCTAGGACGCTCCTACGTCAACTACGCGATGTCCGTCATTATCGCGCGGGCTCTGCCCGACGTTCGTGACGGCCTGAAGCCCGTCCAGCGCCGCGTGCTCTATGCGATGCGGAACTTGACGCTCTCGCCCGATAGGCCGCATCGAAAGTGCGCCAAGATCTGCGGCGATACCTCGGGCGACTTTCACCCACATGGCGACGCGGTGATCTACCCGACGCTGGTTCGTATGGCTCAGCCTTGGTCGCTGCGCTATCCGCTCATCGACGGCCAGGGCAACTTCGGCTCCATCGACGGCGACAACCCGGCCGCGATGCGGTACACCGAGGCGCGTCTCACTCCCGTCGCGATGGAGCTGATGGAGGACCTCGATCGCGAGACGATCGACTGGAGCCTCAACTTCTCGCAAGACAAGAACGAGCCAACCGTCTTTCCCGGGAAGTTCCCCAACCTGATCTGCAACGGCAGCCAGGGAATTGCGGTCGGCATGGCCACCAACTTGCCGCCGCACAACCTGACGGAGGTTTGCAACGCGATCCTGCTCCGGCTTGAGCAACCCGACTGCTCCCTGGATCAAATCATGGAAGTCCTTCCCGGGCCCGACTTTCCAACCTACGGCACCATCGTGGGGACGAAGGGAATCCGAAGCGCCTACGAGTCGGGACGCGGCTCAATCGTGCTGCAGGCAAAGACGATGATCGAGCCGGGCGATGCCGGCAAGAGCATCATCGTCGTCACCGAGATTCCGTATCAGGTCAACAAGCAGACGCTGATCACCTCGATCGCCGCGATTGCGAAGGACCGCAAGTACGACGGCATCTTGAACGTGCAGGACTATTCTGACCGTCGCGGAATGCGCATCGAAATCGAGATTCGGCGCGACGTCAACCCGAACAAGGCGCTCAACTACCTGCTGAAGCACACCAACTTGCGCACCACGTTCGGCGCGATCATGCTCGGGCTTGTCGACGTCGCCCCGCGCACTTGCCCCATCATCACGCTCCTCGACGAATACATCAAGCACCGCCGGATCGTCATCGAGCGCCGGACCCGGTACGAGCTGTACCGAGCCCTCGAGGAAGTCCACATCAACGAGGGCTATCAGATTGCTCGGCGATTCCTCGACGAGGTCATCGCCGTGATTCGCGCCGCCGCCGACCCGAACGCGGCCCGCGTGGAGTTGGTCCGGAAATTCGATATGTCGCCCCTGCAGGCGAACGCCATCCTTCAAATGCCGCTTCGCCGCCTGACCCAGCTCGAGCAGCGGACGCTTGAGGAGGACTACAAGTCGGCGCTTCTGAAGGTTCAGAACCTGTTCGACATCCTCAACGACGATGCCCGTCTAACCCGGGTCCTTCGCGACGAGGTCATCTACCTGCGCGACAAGTTCGGCGACGAGCGGCGCTCCAAGATTCAGACTCGCGAGGCAGGCGACTTCACCGAAGAGGACCTCATCCCGGAGGAAGAGGCGATCATCTCGATCAGCCGGGACGGTTATATCAAGCGGGTCAGCATCGATGCGTACCGGCAACAGCGACGCGGTGGCAAGGGAGTTAACAACACCCAAAAGGCGGACGACGAGCCGGCTCACCTCTTCCAGGTAAGCACCCACCACTTCATCCTGTTCTTCACCGACCGGGGCCGCGTATACCGGCTCAAGGGCTACGAGATTCCGGAGAGCGGCCGCTACGCCCGCGGCATGCCGGTGATCAACTACATCAACATCTTGGGCGGCGAGCGGGTCACCGCGACGGTGAGCGTGAAGGACATCCAGGGCGACGGCTTCCTCACGATGATCACCCGGTACGGCGAGGTCAAGCGAACCCCGCTGAATGCGTTCTCGAACATCCGCAACAACGGTTTGATCGCGTTCGACATCGAGGAGGGCGACGAACTCGGCTGGGTCTTGAAGACGGTCGGAAACAACGACCTGATCCTCGTCACCCACCACGGCCAGTCCATCCGCTTCGACGAGCGAAAGGCTACGTCGCGCTCGCGCGCCGCCGGTGGCGTTCGGGCAATGACCCTCAAGCCAGGCGACATCATTCAGTCGGCCGACGTGATCCGGGACGACGCCACCCTGCTTGTGGTCAGCGAGCACGGGTTCGGGAAGCGGACGAATCTGAACGAGTATCGGGTTCAGGGCCGCGGCGGCTCCGGAATCCTGACGATGAACTGCACCGGAAAGACGGGCTACATCATTGGGGCCGAAGTCGTCGAGGATGACGACCGGCTCTTGGTGATGACCGTCAACGGAAAGGGAATCCGGCTTCGGGTCAAGGAAATTCGCACGACCGGGCGCGTGGCACAGGGTGTCAAGCTGATCAACCTCGCCTCCGGCGACTCCGTACGATCCATCGCCCGCCTCGTTCAAGAAGAGGACGACGGCGATATCGAAGGCGCAAGCGAGGACGAGAGCGAGGAGTAGGGCCGGGCTCCATCGAGCGATGCCGGCGCATCAGAAGATCGACAACCCGGTCGCTATCTGGCGGGACGGCAAGGTAGTCCTCGACTCTGCCTCAGAGGTTCTCAGGCATATCGACGCAGCCTAATCAAGGCCACCAGACCGTCACGAAGGGCCACTGCCACTGCCAGCCCCAGCCACACCAAAAGCCGTACCGGGGGTGCTTGCTGCGCTCGAGCACCGAGCGAACCGCCGCCGCCCACCGGGCAATATCCCGGTTCTCGATTTGATCGGCCAGGTTCAGAGCCTCGGCGAGGTGATCCCGGATCCGATCCGCGTTCGAAGGTTCGGGCCCCGGTCGCCGGCCCAATCCCGGGCCCCTGGGAAACAAGAGCACCAGTTCGTGCCAAGACAGCACGTAGATCGCGTTGAGTAGGTAGCGGCGCTTCTCCGGATTCGGTATCGGCTCTAACATATAGAACCGGATGTGCCCGGGGATGCCGCCGTCGAGGGCGCCCGGAAACACGAGGCTGCGGTCGACACCCTCGCCGAATGGTTCCTCCTCGACCGGAAGCGGGCTCCTGAGCCAGGCGGCCGCGCTCTCATGGTCGCGTGGGGTCGGCCCTTTCAACTCCATTGCTCACAAGGGTACTGGGTCGGCGCGGCGCCGGTCTCGTGGGGTTAACATGGGGCCATGCGCTTTGCCGCCCGGTCGACCGCGACCGCCCTATTGCTTGCCTCACTTCCCCTTGCCCTCGCTCAATCGCCGCGCGATCCGCTGCTCCAAGCGTTTCAACACCCGCCTCAAGCGGCCAAACCTCAAACCTGGTGGCACTGGATGAACGGAAACGTCTCTGCCGCCGGTATCACCGCCGACCTGGAGGCGATGAAAGAGATCGGCCTGGGGGGCGCCCAGGTATTCAACGTCGACGTCGGATTTCCGAACGGGCCCGCCGACTTCATGAGCAAGAAGTGGCGGGCCCTGTTCGCCCACGCCGCGAATGAGTCGCACCGCCTCGGACTCGAGTTGGCGATGCACAACTGCGCCGGGTGGTCAAGTACGGGTGGCCCGTGGATCACGCCGGAACACGGAATGCAGGTGCTGGCATGGAGCTCGCTGCAAGTTCATGGGCCGACAAGCTTCGACGGAGTGCTCCCGCCGGCGAAGCCGCCCCGCGTCGAACGCAAGGTCGACTTCTACCGCGACATCGCGGTCTTTGCCTATCCGACCCCGGCCGCGGAGACGCTTGACGCCCTCGTCGCCCGGTTTCGGACGGATTCGTGGCTCGGACGCTCCGGCGTTGAGCGGCAGGACGCGATCAACCCTATTCAGAGCGACGACCCGGCAACGGACATCCCCGCCAAGAGCATACAAGTCATTGGCAGGCCAGATTCTCGCGGCCGAATCGCCTGGAACGTGCCGCCGGGCGACTGGACGATCCTCCGCATGGGCTACACGCCGACCGGCGTCGAGAACCATCCCGCCGCTCCCTCCGGGCTCGGGCTCGAGGTCGACAAGCTGAGCCGGGACGCGTTGGATTCCTACTGGCACCACATGCTCGACAAAGTGGTGGACGATAACCGGTCGGTCATCGGCAAGGGGTGGAACATTGTTCTGATCGACAGCTACGAGGTCGGCACTCAGAACTGGTCGCCGAAGTTTCGGGAAGATTTCAAAGCGCTCCGCGGATACGACCCACTTCCGTATCTGCCGGCAATCACCGGCCGCATTGTCGACAACTCCCAGACAACCGACCGGTTCCTCTGGGATGTGCGCCGCACGGTAGCGGATCTCTTCAACCGCAACTATTACGGCTACATGGCGCAGTTGGCGCACGAGCACGGGCTCAAGTTCGAGACCGAG
>DATGIR010000063.1:0-9477 GCA_035295605.1 Fimbriimonadaceae bacterium
AAGATGCCGCCTTCGATCCGGTAGGTCGCCTTGACCTGGTCCAGGATGTTGCGTAGGGCAACTTCGAACTTCACATTCTTGAGCGTGATCGTAACCGTGCCCTGCACTTCCGGCGCGACGACGTAGTTCGCGTTCACGTTCTTGAAGAGCGCGCGGATGGCGTCGCGAACGTCCACGTCTTCCAGATCGAGCGAGGCGATCAGTTGGTTGCTGACGTCCTGCGATCCACCGTCTGCTTGGGCATGCGCCTTCAGAGGCGCCCCGCCCATCAAGATAACCCCTAGGGCTGCCAAGAGCACAAATTGGCTTCTGTTTTTCATTTGATTAACCTCCAAGGCGTTTGAAGTCTGAGATAAAGCTCCGTATCGTTGAATTATGCATTAACCGGCGCCGCCAACCTGGCCGCCGCCGCCGCGATTTCCACTACCCGATGCCGCGCCGCCCATTTGGGGCGTACCAGGCGCGCCGGGAGGTCCGTTCGGGCCTCCGCCAGGGCCAAAACCGCCACCGGCGCCAGGGGCGCCGCCACCGCCAGGCGGCCGCGCTTCGAGTCGTACCGAAATCGTCTTCGGATTGACGTTTCCAGCTCGCCGCAGCACAACCTTCTCCTCGTCGATCGAGACGACGTACCAGGGAGTGCCGGGCACATACATGCCGGGCCGCACGATTTCCGGTTTGCCATCTCCCATTTCAATGATGGCCAGAACCGCGTCGCCCACCAGGATTCCGGAGACTCGCCGGTACGGCTGAGGCTCCATTGCCGGAGGGGTGTCATCCGGCGGAGGAGGCGGAATGTAGTCCAGCTGCATGTTGCCGCCAAGCTGAACCAGCCGCTCGGTCGCCTGCTCGGTGTCGTACGCCTTCTCCTGCGGAGTAAGGCTGAACGGATCCTGCCGGTAGTTGACGACCATGCCATGGACCAAGTTCTTGATCTTGGCCGGGTCGGCGCTCTGCGTATCCAGCGGGAGGCCGGCATCGCTCGCGTAGTCGATCTTCGGCATCGGCGTCACGCGAACGGGGGCGCCGGCATCGGCCGTGTCGGGCCCCTTGCAACCGCCGGCAATTCCGAGCACGACCAGCAGTCCGCCGGCCGCTGAGAGTGAAATCCAATTTGATCGCATGAAGTTAGCCTCCACCCGCCTTGCCCATCGACGGCCCACGGCCACCGCCGCCGAGCCCCATCGCCGCTTTGCTGTTTCCGGGGAGGCCCTGGCCTCCGCCACCGCCGCCGCCGCCCGCCACGGTCGTACCTGGAACCTCCGGCAACGACGGGAAGAGCTTGTTGCCGTGGACGAAACCGACGATCGAAACCGAGTAGGTGCCGGTCATATTGGGGGACGTCCCATCGATACGAAGACCGTCCGACACCGCGAGGTAGTTCGGCATATCCTTCCAAGCACGCACATTGGCCATTATTTGCTCGTATGTGCCGGATACCGTGATGGTTCCAAGGTCAAAAATGACCACTGGGAAAGGAATCGCGGGATAGTTGTAGAAGTCGGCTAGGACCGTCGAGGCCGATTCGGACGGATCGGGGATCCGGGGGCCGTCGCCGACGAGCTTCACGTTCCCGACGCGAAGCTGCTTGTTGACCGCCGTCTGGATCGAATCGCGGAACTGCCGGGAATCGACCATCAACTGAGCGCCGTTCCGGCTGATGTCGATGCCGCCATGGGCCAAATCGGGCGGGGGAGTCTTGGTGGCCGCAATCTCCCGCCAGCGCTGGGCGACCTTCTCGATCTCCTCCTGGGTCTTCTTCACCCGGGTGTTGGCCTGCTTCTCCTTGTTGTATTCGGTTTCGGCCGCCACCTGGTTGGTGTGCCGGTTCTCGGTCTCGATTTGATTTGGCCGCATCGTGACCCAGCCAAACGTGAGACACACGATAAAGCCGCAGATTCCGAAGAGGATCCAGGTAAATGCGCTCAGTTTCATTCTCTAACTCTCCTTACTCCGTTATCCACCGGCCGCAGGCGTTCCGCCTGTTGTTCCTCCGGTCGTTGCGGGCGGAGCCCCGGACGGCGGCGTGCCGAAGGCGCCTGGGCTGCCGGCAGTCGTCGTGCTCGTTGCCGCGGCGGAGGCGGCGCTGCTCAGGGTCGCGCGCGGCTCCGGAGTTTGAATCCCGAAGTTGGGCCCGCCCGGAGCTGTCTTCAGGGTGATGGTGATCGTCACGGGCGAGGCGTTTGGCATCGCTCCCTTTGTGGTCTGGTCCGGATCGCCAAAGTTGCCTTGACCCGTATACGTGCTGTGGGTGCCCTGCGCCTGGAGGTACGCAAGTCGCTGCAGCGGGTCGCTCGGAACGTTGCCCTCGTTGGGGCGGATCGGTCGGCCGAGCATGTCCTCCGGCGTCAGATTGGGGACGTATTGATCGGTGATCGTATAGCCGGAAGGCGAATAGCTTTGTGCGCCCGGGATACGCATGAAGGCCAAGCCAAGATCGGCATACTGCTGGTAGGTGGTGAGCACGCCCGTCATCGTGACGATGCAGCTATCGGCATCGCCGGGAGAGGCCGCCATGCTCGTCACGCGGTAGTAGGACGGGACGTACTGGCGAAGCTTGTCGTACAGGTTCGGGTAGACGTCGCTGTGGGCCCTCATCGCCTCCGCGAGGCTCACGTTCCGCACGACCGCGTGGGTCTTCGGGCTGGCCATCATCGTGTCGGCCATGTCGGAGATCTTCTTGACGTCGGCGGCGCGCTGGAGGGCGTCCGCTTCCGACTTCTTCTGCGCATCGAGAGCGGTCTTCGACGTCGCCATCATGATGACGGCGAGGAACACGCCGGCGAGAATCAGAACGAACATCACGAAGATCGCTCCGCCGCTGGCCCGCTCCTTGGCAACGTGGGTAGGTACGAGGTTTAGCTTCATGCGGTGTGGGTGCTAGTCGAAAAAGATGTGAAGGCCGTTGCCGATGGCGATGGCGAAATCCGGCGCATGCTCCTGGGCGAAACCAGGGGCGACCTTCTTCATACTCAAATTCAGACGCCGCGTAGGGTCGTAAGCGTCACACGGCAGACCCAGCGCCGCGCCGATATATTCCGGCAGGCCCTTGAGGTGCGCGCCGCCGCCACAAATCATCACACGGTTGATGTCGCCGCCTCGGCTGCGGAAGTAGTCGATCGACCGCCGAATCTCGGCGGTGAACTCATCGAGCACCGAGCTGAACGCCCCGTAGAGCCGGGCCGCGTCCACGGGCTCGTGGGAGACCGGCGCCGGGGCAGCGGGTGCCGGAGCATCCGCCGGCGGCTCGGCGGCCGGGGGCGGCGTCGCGATCGTGGGTTCGCCGCCGGGAACTGCCGGCTCATCGGCGAACGGGTTATACGCCTGGAACGCCGCGGTGCCTCCGCCGGCGGTGCCGCTTACGCCGTTGATCGCCGATTGCGGGATTTCGGCGCTCTCCTGCTTGAGCTTCTCGGCCTCGGCCACGCTCATCACCAGGCTGTCGGCGATCGCTTTGGTGAACATCTCGCCGCCAACCGGCACCTGCCGCGGCATCAGCTGCTTGCCGTTCCGGTAGATGTTGATCGAAGTCGTCTTGTGGCCCACGTCCACGACGCAAACCGTCTGTCCGCGGGTTTCGTCGTCGTAGCTCTTCAGGAGCGAGCGTCCTAGCCCCATCGGCTCGACGTCGATGGCGGAAACCTTCTTGCCCGCCTTGCGCACGCAGGACATGACCGTATCGATTGCCGACTGCGGCGAGATCGCCATGACCACGTCCATGTTCTGGGAACTCGGATCCTCGTCCGCGAGCGGCTTGAAATCGCTGACCACAGTGCTCTCGGCAAAGGGGATGTTCCGGTTGATCTCCCACTGCATGTGCTCTTTAAGCTCGGCGGGGTTCATGCGCGGGACTTCGAGGGTTCGAACGAGGACCGAGGCTTGCCCGGCGATGCTCACGACGACGTCTCCCACCGTGATGCCGCTTTGGCCCATGAGCGTCTTGAGTGCGCTGGCTACCGCGTCGCTGTTAAAGACGCCGGTATGGTCGACGGCGCCTTCCGGCGTATCGATGATGCCGAGCGAGGTGACGACCGGTTCCCGTCCCTGACTGCGGATCTCCGCGACCTTGATCCGGCTGCTGCCGATATCCACCCCGAGAACACTCGTAAGATTCTTGGCCATACCCTTAATTCCCTGTCCCCGAGTCTACCGACCCTACCAATTTTTCGCAGCGCCGCCCATCGCGTTTAAACCTGCCGTCCCGGTTTATCCCTCATCCGGGCAGCCGTTCCCCATTACTCGCGCCAGTTGGCCCGCCGCGCACCATGTTATCACTGCGCCTGAACCTGTGTCAACGACTCAGGTAGCGAAAGCGAGGTTTGCGAAGCCCCCTTCATGGGACGCGCCCGGTGCGGTTGGAGGTTCGCGACATGGCAACGATCATGCAAAACGGGCAGGCTCGTTGGAGCCTGCCCGCCCTTGCTTACTTGAGAACCGGCCAGAGAAGCGGGGCGATCGTCTGGAAGAAGACGTCCGAGGTGCCCGTTCGCGTGCTGGTCCACAGCATCCAAATCAGGTCCGGACGCCGGGTGTTGGCGCCTACGCTGTCGAACGGATCGACGAACGCGGCAACCCGACCTTCGTTGATCGCCTGATCGATCGGCACCGGGGTCTCGGGCCGCTCGGGCAACAGCCCGACTTGAACCTGGGTCGGGACGCCGCGGATGGTCACGGTGACCACCGCGTCCTCATCCAGCGCCGTGAAGTAGATCCGCCCGGTGGCGGGATCGACCTGGTACGGGTTCCCCGTGCCGGCGACGCTGAACTGGGTGAAGTCGACGTCACCGGAAGCGGTGACCGGAATGATCGTGGAGGTCGCGGTGAGCGTGGGTGCGTAGACCTGAACGCCGAGGCGCAGGGTCTCGACCATCGGCCGGGCCGACTGACCCGTCCCCGCCGCCGCCCGGTTGTACATCAACACGTAGCGGTTGTTCAGCAGGCGCGGATCCGTCAGCGTCGCGTGAACGTTGCCGACATACCAGAACCGGTCGTACATCTGGAACGAGGCCGGGTTGAAGCTCGAGGAGCCGACGTGCCGGTCGTCCCACAGAAGCACCGGGCCCGTGAGCCCCGCCGTCTTCGAAACCGAGAGCCGGAGGAACTTGGGCTGGTAGGTCGCGAAGACCTTGATGCTGGATCCCGGGATGCTGTTGGCAAACCGAACCGATCCTTCGAGCGTGTTCACGTAGGCCACGCCCAGGGAGGTTTGGAGCGTCATGATGCCGCTCTGCGCATCGAACATCTGGGGCGAGCCCGGATTGATGATCGACGTCGGAACGCCGATGCCGGCCTGGATGCCCAGATCGATGCTGCCCGGCTTGGGGTTCCAACCGATGCCCACCGCTCGATAGATGCCGTCCCCTTCGTACTCGAGCTGCTCTCTCGAGCGCTGCGCGAAGTAGCTCAGCAACTCGCCGTTGCTGTTCGACATGTTGGGGGCGCCGTTCGCGTCGGTCGGGATTCGCGCCACGAAGATCTCGCTGTTCGCCCGGCCGCGGAGGCGGGCCGAGAACGTCAGCTCGATCATGTGCCCGGTTTGGGCCTCGTCAGCGGCATCCACGCCCTGGTAGAGGCGCGCCTGGGCAGACGGGTCCGTCACCGTATCGAAGCCGGAACCGGTCTCGATCGGCACCGTCTGCGAGTAGGTCGAGGTCGCCGCGTTGAACAGGGTGTAGTACAGCCGGCTTCGTCCGCCAGAGCCGCCCGCGTAGAAGATGACGGCCTGGTCCGGGCCGACCTGGGCGACGCTCGGCCGGCTCTTGGGCAGGTCGGGGTCGAAGGTCGACGGAACCGGCGCCGCGATCGTCGCCGGGGCGAAGCTGTTGGGCGTCACCGTGGTCGCAAAGATCCGGTTGGACGACGTTCGGCCGGAAGCGGATTGCACGATCGCGCTGCCGGTGAAGGCCATGATCGCGTGGCCGAAGTCGCTGGCGCCGGTCGCGTCGCCGGGCACGAACGGGTTCACCATCCCGGTGTTCGGCAGCGCCGGCTGACCGAATCGAACCGTGTCTTCCTCACCGGCATTGGAACCGATGATGTGGTCGGTACCGCCGACGCCGAAGGCGGCGTTGGCGAGGCCCACGCTGCCCACGGTTGCGCCGAACGGATACGGTCCCGCGGTCTTGAACCACTGGCCCGGTGAGGTCGGTGTGAAGTTGGCGAGCTCATTGAGGGGCGAACCCACGCTGGCCGGCTGGGCGCCCGAAAGGGACGCGCCGTAGATGCGGTAGGCATTGTCGCCGTTCAGGAGCGCGCCGTTGTTGACGGCGGTCCGGTTCGACGACCACGCGAAGAAGAGGTTTCCGAACGCGCGATCCCGCATGCCGGTCGGTTCGATGTTCGGCGCGAACGAGTTCGTCGCGCCGCCGGGGGCGTTGTTATCCGCCATCGGCTTATCGAAGGGGCTCGGCAGGTTCGTCAGCCGCGCTTCGCGGACGGTAAAGCTGAGCGAGAGGGTCGGGTCGGAGAACGGCTCGCCCGGCGTCGACAGCGTCGAAAGCTGGAGCGAGAGGTCGTAGTTCTTGTCCTCGACGAGACGGACGATATCCCAGTAGCTGCCCGCCGGGAAGCCGATCGCCGGCGTGATGCCGACGTAGGGATCCAGGCCGATCGGGAAGCTCGGGTTCATCGCGGTGCCGCCGGGGGTGCCGATGTTGCCGTTGGCAAAGGTCGTCGGGTTCGAGGTGATTCGGGTGCCCGAGACCGCACCGATCCGCGGCTTCTGGACGATGGCCTCGCCCCGCGTCAGCGGTCCGAGGTTGCTGACCAAAGAGGGCGAAAAGCCCGTGGGGGTCAGGCCCGTCTGGTAGGCGTCCAGGCTGCTCCACAGGTAGAGGCTGCCGTCGAGGTAGCTGAGCTCGTCGTTCGAGGCCGCGTTGAACGGCCACCCAAAGTAGCCGCCGCCCAGGTTGTTGTAAGCCTTGGCCACGCGGACGTTGAGCAGGTTCACGTTGCCGTCGTTGACGGCTTGGAACGGCTTGTAGATGTGGGTCGGGGCGATGAGGTCCGCCCACGGGGTGAGGACGTTGCCCAAAGCGACCGGGCCGTTGGCGAGGAGACCCGCGCCTTCCGGAAGCGCACCCAGATCGAGGTTCGGCGTGAGCACGGTCATGTGCTCGGAGATGCCGACCTGGAAGCCGTAGCTAAAGGAGCGATAGGCGCTGCGGGTGCCCGCGTTGAGCGACAGTCGGCCCGAATTGGTCGGATCGATGAACACGTCCATCGGCGAAATGTAGCCGCCGGGCTGCACGTTTCCGGCCGAGTCGATAAACGTTCCCGTGACGTTAGCCGGCTGGAAGAACGGGATCTGAGTGTCGAGCTCGAGCGGCAACGGATTCGGTTGCCGGTTCTGCGGGTTCGGCAGCGGCTTCCCGGCCGCGTCGAGCACGCCGAACGGATTCGGCAGCGTGACCGGCGAGAAGGTCGGGTTGCTCGCGTTGGTTTGCGCGTTCGCGGTCATCAGGATGAACTCGCGAAGAATGTCCGGATAGTCGAGGCTGACGTTCGGGAACTGGGTCGGATAATCCTCCCAGCTCTCCAGGATCGGGACCAGGCCGCCGTAGAGGCCGTTGATGCCGCCAAAGGGCTTCACGACCGCACCGTAGCCGCCGTTCCACGTGCCGTTCGTCCGGTCGGAGCGGAAGCTGATGCTTCCGGGCACGCCGTCGACCTGGTTATCGGGGCCGTTAAGCAGCTCCATCAAACTTCGGTCGTAGACGTACACGGTCGTCGGCTGCGCCGAGGAGCCGTGGGTGCCGATGCCGGCGGACGAGTAGAGCAGGGACGGATCCCATCCAACGGCTCCGGCCGCGTAGGACGGCGAACCGTTGAACGCATTCTGCGGGTTGGCGGGGTTGCCAAAGGCTGCCGCGTCCGCGCCGAGCGACTGCTGAACCGCGCCGAAGTTGCCGGCCAGGCTCATCGCGATACCGAGCGGATTGGCGACCGTGAACTTCTTGTTCTGACCGCCAGGGTTGGGCATCAGGTAAGCGTTGTTCCCGCCGCTGCTGCCGTTCGTAAGTTGGAAGCTCCAAGTGATGGTGCCGGTTCCCGGCGCCATCATGTTCTGCCCGGCCGGGTGGATCGGGAACGCCAGGATGGCGTAGCCCTCCTTCCCCGCCGGTGCGCCGGAGAAGGCCAATGCGGGAATTCCGGACTGACGCGTGGTACGCCCTTCGGCGCTCACGGTAATGCTCACCAGGGGCGTCGGTCCCGCCGCCGGATTCGGGAAGTTGTAGATGATGATGTAGAGGATCTCGCCGAAGTCGAACGCGGCCGGATTCCGATTGATGAAGTTGGCGGGCGCCGTCGACGTCGTGTAGTCGGGCGGAATCGCGGGGAACCGCAGCGCGTTGTAGGTCGCCTGGTTGAGGAACCCGATCGTCGCGCCTGCATATTGCTGGGAAACGGGGTCGTTCGGCGGAAGAATATCGCCGGAGTTGCCGGGGCCGGCGATGCCTCCGCCGCCGCCCGGGGTTCCGCCGTTCCACGCATAGATATAGCCGTTCGTGTCCGCGCCGTAGTTGAACGTGTGGCCCGAGGCCATCCCGGCGTACACCTTGTCGGCGTCCGCCTTATAGCCGTACGCAAGCTTTCCGCCGACGGCATTGACCCGGAGGAACGGACCGGGGGCGCCCGAGGCGAAGAGGCCATAGAACTGGCCGGCATCGTCCGGCACCATCACGATCGGTTGTGGCAGGACGGTGGCCGCGCCGGTCAGGGAGTTGTCGAACACCGTCTCGTACGTGAACATCAGCGGGGCGGACGTGCCCGTGCCCATCTCGTTGGTTTCCCAAATGACGGCGCCGTTGTTGTTGTTGTCGAGGGCGTAGATGAACCCGTTCTGGTTCGAAACGAAGACGTACTGAGAGCCGGCCACCCCGTCGGCGAGGCCGTTGAAAGCGGTCACCGGGCCGCCCTCGAAGTCGTCGGCGGTGGCGTTGGCGTCGCCGCTGAAGACCCAGTTAAGGGCGCCGGTTTCCACGTTCAGCGAGAAGAATTGGCCGGGCGAGTTGGCGTTCTTGCGCTCGGTGCCGGCGAAGATCGACTGGGCGCCGGCGGCGCCGTCGATGGCGGGCGTACTGTTGAAGGGGCCCACCGTCTTCGCATTCATCGCCGGGAACGCCCAGCGCATCGTCGTCGTCGTTTGGGCCGGGTTGCCGCCTGCGTCGAGGGCATACATGCGACCCTGCGCGGAGGGCACGAAGAGCGTCGGCCCGCTGACCGGATTGTTGTTGAAGACCACCGATGCGTTGGTCGCGCCGAGCGCGCTCGGCACGGACGGCGTGTTGGGGCTGTCCGGACGATAGTCGTTCGGGAAGGTCCACATACGCGTGGTCGAACCTGGCTTGCGGGTGGTGAGGAAGTTGTCGCCGCGGCCGGTCATGTCGAGGCAATACACGCGGCCGTTGTTGGCGGCGACGTACAGAAAGTCTCGACCGCCCACGGTCTGAATAAGCGGGCTCGACAGGCTGAAGCCGG
>DATGIR010000064.1:0-2077 GCA_035295605.1 Fimbriimonadaceae bacterium
CCCATTACCCCGATGCTAAGGGCTCCCTGTGGCTACGAACCCGGTACCCCGCTGGGTAGGGTCAGCAACCCTCGCAGCACCAACGAGGGCAGGGGTTCGGCTAGGGCGGCTTGCGCCGAGCTCAGCCAGCCTTCTCGGCCAAGTCGTTGATGAACTCTGGACGGAGATAGCGCGCGCGGTCTCCGAGGGCATCGAGCTCGCTCTCAAGACGATCGAAGGCGATGTAGCGACACGCTTTCCAGAGCGGTGTCGGGAGGCTCGCAAACACCGGCCGGCGGATTTCGCGAAGCACCGCCTTACGGCGATCGTCCGGCGCAACGATGAACAGCGGGATGTCGATGTTTGGTTGCAGGGCGAGCAGGTCGGCCATACGTAGCAGTCCGGAGAAGATCGACGTCGTTGACTCGATCTCAAACGCCGCTTCGATGCGATTCTGAGACAACCAAAGGACGTCGATCAGCTCAATCGTGCGTCGCGTGGCATCGTCAAACCTCACCGGCAGCTCCTTCGCGGCCATGTCCCCGAACCGCTCGTCGTCATAAGTTCGGCCCCTGTCATTGCTGGCGACCCAGAGCTCAAGCCCTAAGTCGCGGCCGAGCGCGAGCAGGCGGTACTGGATGCGGTCGTGATCTCGCTCCGGCTTGGGCTCCCGTTCAGAGCCGTCTGCCGCGGCTGACGACTCGTCGCCTGCAATCTCGATTTCGACGGGAGCCTCCGGAGGCTGCCCGCCAGCTTCTGCCTCAACTGATTTGAGGGTCGTCGCGATGAACTGTCCGTCGGCATGGGGAAGTCGCTGCGGCGAGCCGCGGTAGTAGCCCGACCAGGAGCGTGCATGCTCGCTTTGCTCGACAACCTCGTGGAGATGTACCCCGCGATCCTCGGGGACCCGAGAAACGAGCCGCGTCTTGAATCGAACCGGGAACGCGTCGCTCTGCCAGATCGGAGTTTCGTCCCAGTACGCCTCGCTCTCAACCTCGAGAATTCCGACAAACCGTGACTTCCCGGTGAGATAACAGAGGAAGAGGTCTCCAGGCCGAACCTTCTTCGCATGCGCCTCCCGATTGGCTCGATAGCCGCTGACGGCGTAGTCGATCTTGCCGATCTCGGCCCATGTCTCGGGTGTGAAGAGATCGAGCCAGTAGGCGCGCTCCGGCACGCCGGAACTCTATACGTGCCACAGCCGTCCCGGCGGCGAGCCCTCGTCCTGCTCCCTGTCGGGCCGATTCGTGCTGGCCGAGTTCGCCAAGCAGCGCAGGCCCCTAGAGCCTGTCTACACAGCGGCTCGGGCCGGTGATGCGCAACGATGCCTGGCCACAGCGGTTGGCGATACTCACGGCCTGCTTGAACTCCCTGCCGTAGCAGCAAGGAGTCCTGCGCCACTAGTCGGCCATCATTTCAGTGTCGATCGTGACTTTCGCTTCGCACCGTGGGCAAGGCCCGATCAGGTCGCCACAAGGATCGCCCCACCGGGTTACCGGCCCATCGCATGATGGACAGAGCTCACCTGGGCCTGCGGCCCAGTCTCGATGCCTGACCTCAAAGATGTGCTGGCAGCGCGGACATAAAACGGAGTCGCGCCACGTCTCGGGCCCCGCCATCAAGGGCCCGTCTTTGATCGTTCCCTGCCAGTCACAGCGTGTGCACCGTAGCTCGTAGATGGTCGCCACTACCGCATCCTAATCCGAGTCATGCAGGCGAGGATCGGACCGCTGACTGCCTGCCATCTACGCAGGGAGTCGGAGCCGGCCCACCCGAACGTGTTTGGCGCGTCGGCCCTCACTCGGCGCCAGGTACATAGATCCAGGCCCGTCCTCGGCCCCCTAAGCGGGCGTATATCACGTCGACACTCAGGCCTACCGCCCCGCGACTCCCGCAGTCGGCGACGTGGTCGTATACCACCCGGCGCCGCGCGGCCAGTAGCGCGTGCGCGACCCCACCAGCACGCGGTGCGGCGTGCGTTGTCGGCGCTACCGCCCCGGCGGAACAGGCCGAATGGGACCGTGAACTGAAGGCCGCGCAAGAACTGTTCTGCGAAGGTCTCGAAAAAGAACAGCTCCGTTAGGACCACGAATTCAAG
>DATGIR010000065.1:0-11187 GCA_035295605.1 Fimbriimonadaceae bacterium
CAAAGATGTACAGAGAGCAGCCGGTCTTCAGACGATACGCGATTGACAATGCCGATTGGTACAGACCAGCGTTCTTCCACTATTTGATGACCGGCCCCTCGAGCCTGAACGGAACGCCGCCGGCACTACCCAAATAAAGCCGGGATGCCCGACCGAATCGTCGTCGTTGGATCCGGGATTTGCGGCCTGACAGCTGCATACCTCCTGATTCGAAGTTGCAAGACCGCTCACGTAACAGTCATCGACGCTGGGTCGCCTGCGACACCCGATAGCGTGCAACCAACGTGTCCGGGCGGGGCGACATTTGGAGCGGGACTCGACGCGCGGCATTTTACAGGGAGTGAAGGGATCTCGTTGCGCACTAGTGGGATTGAGAGCGCCCTGCGAACTGTGCCGTGGGCGCCCGCACCCGGAGGCGTTGAGTCGGAGTGTTTCGCTTGGTTGTGTGTCAACCGGGAACTTTCGAATCCAGAGTCAGATTGGCGCGAGGACTATCCACCCGACATAGGCGCCGATCCAGACCCCCTCGACGCAAGTCACGTCTTGTTGAACTACGGCGGCATGGCGGCGTGGAACAGGCTCAAAGCGGTCGACCCTTCGCTCGAAACGCATTGCATCGACGATGATGGTGTTCTCGTGTTCTTCGAGGCGGGTGACCGAATCAAGGATGACTTCAATATGGAGCAGGGGTTTGAACAGGCTGCGACGGGAGCATCCACAGTCTGCTACGTTGATGCCTCTCAGGTCGGCTCTGCCGGGGGCGCTACGCTCGTTGAGAGCGGCCTAGACAGGCGAGCGCTTCTAGTGCCTGGATCTAGTTGGAGGATTAGATCGCTCGGTCAGCACCTATTGAATTATCTCGCCGGATCCGGTAGGGTCGAATTCCGCTGGGGCGTAAGAGTGGAACACGCCGCCGATCTGCCGCAGTGCGATGCCGTGATTTGGACCACGGGGAGTTCGGTCGTGACCCCGGAACCGCTCAGGCGAATCTCGAGAGTTCAGGGGCTCGCCGGTTTTTGGATGAGCTTGCCGAATCACGGGTTTGAGCGGCCGTTCAAGATTTGCGCGCCACAACCAAGTGCGTACATTAACTTCACACCTGATGGAGACTCGCTGCTCGTCTCGGGGGGATTCGCCTGGGTGGGCCGGATGAGTCTCGAAGAAGTCTCTGAGCTCTCGTTGCCTGCCAAGGCCTGGCTAGTCCGCCATATCGAGGAATACCTTGGCGCAGGCATCTGCTCCCCTGATATCGGGCTATGCATCCGGCCCAGCACTCGGACGGGCCTACCGGACATCTGGAAAATGAACTCGGATGGGACGTTACATTTGGGCATTAGCGGTTCCACGAAGGCAGGAGCGACACACGCGGCGTTGCTAGCGACCCACGCAGCGATTCAACTTGGAGTTTTCCCGGCCGGCACCGAAGCGGCGGGAAGCGAAGCTGAAGAGCTAGCGCTGAGAAACGGCCTCGCAGAGTTGGCCAAATCCACGCGCCTGGTGACAGAGTGGTGACCCACCAAGCCAGGGTTGTGGTCGTCGGTGCAGGCCTAGCGGGTTTGTCCGCTGGGCGAGAATTGCAACGCGCGGGCATCGCGGTCGACATCTTGGAAGCCCGCGGTCGCGTAGGCGGGCGTTGCTACACGCATACGGGCGATCACTACTCATTCGACTTTGGCGCCCACTTCCTGCACCAAGCTGTCAACCTAGGAACCCACAATCAAAACCCGCTATTTGATATAGCAGCACGAGGGGGCCATGAGCTTAGACTCGTTCCGCTCATGCCTGAGGGGCAGCCCGCCCTTCAGAGAACGTCCGCTACCTATGCCGAAGGGAGTATCTACGAGGCGGCGAAGGCGTCTTTTTCGGTCTTGAGAGCGTTCGGGGGAACTTCAAACCGGTCGCGAAAGGATATCGCCCTCAGTGACCTCTTGCCCTCACTGAATGATGGAGAAGTCGGTCCCCTCTTACGCGCCTACTTCGAGAGCTTGTTCGGTGGAAGAGCCGCTTCGATGTCGGCGCTTGACATTGCAAACCAAGTGAAGAAAGAGTTCTTCATCGAGGGAGCATTGCAAGCGTATATGCTACCAAATGGACTCGGACAGCTCGTAACCCAGTTCAGCCGGGGCTTGCAAATCTATTTGGACCAACCGGTCAGCAGATTGACCGTGACGAACGCCATAGTCAATATTGAGACGCCATCAGGCTCGCGAAGCGCCGATTACGTGATTCTTGCCGTTCCGCTCTCAGTCCTTTCCTCGGGTGGCATTGGGATTACTCCAGTTCTCGGAGAAGCGCATCGTCAAGCCCTTTCCGAGTTGCCAACTGGGGCAGTTTGTCGGGTCGGTGTTCAGGTGGAATGGGCCACAGCCATGCACTTTGACGGAGTGCCTATGACAGCGCAAAGATTATCGAGCAGCGAGATAGCCCTCATTAGTCTCGGCGGACCTGACGGCGATCTAGCAACGATAACGGCGAGCGGTGAATTCGCCACGAGACTAGAAGGAGAGGGGGAGAGTGCACTGGCGTCGGTCGCTGAAGAGTTGTTGCGAGGCTTCGCGGGGGAGCGGACTGTCCGCTCCATCCGAAAGATACACATGCATCCATGGTCTCGGGACCCGTTTAGCTTGGGTGCCTACTCGTCTGCGCGGGTCGGCGGCTGCGGCGCGCGAAGGCAGTTGAAGCTTCCCATCCACGAACGAGTCCACTTGGCCAGTGACGGCGCGTCCGAAGAGAGCGCGAGCACAGCGCACGGTGCCCTCATCAGTGGTCGGGAGGCCGCCCGTCACGTGATCGACGCGATACGGAATCCACGACACAAACCCTATCGAGACTGAGCGAAGGTCGGCTAGGGAGCACAGAAGCGCATAACAGCTCGATACAGCAACCGTCGATCCAGTCCTGAATCCCCGCCTGTTGTCGCGCAAGCAACTCTCACCTCCGTTGCCGTGGCCTGGATGCGAGAACTAGCTACGGATCCCCCTACGCTCTGTGGCGGCGTACTCCATTCGGTCAGTTGTTGCCGCGTCTCGCCCCCCGGGGCTGAGACGGCATGATCCCAGGGAGCCATTCCTCAGCCGTGGGCGAAGCTCAACACAAGCTCATGCCTCATGCGCTTCGCCAAATCTTCGTTTAGCAATCGCCTGGGCGTTGGCAAATATCTACGGGAGTTCGGCAACGCCCTCGAGGATGCAGCGGTCAGCTCTAACCCGGCAGACTCCGCGGAATCCACTACGACCTGCGAGTTCTCAATGTAGACGCCCTTGAGGCACGAATTTCCAATGACTATGACAGCACTTCCCGTCGTTTTCAAGACGCGTGAAATCTCCGAAAGCATTTTGTCAACATCAGAGATATATCGCAATACCATCCCGCGGCGTCTGCCCTCTAGTTTTGCATACCACGGGTATCGCTTAGCACGCATTTCCAGGGCGGAACCCGAGGCTACTACACCCGGCCCCCGTTCAGCGCCGATTGCTGCCCCTCGAATGTGGCGCAGATCCCTCAGTGTATATCCTAGCCAAACCAACGAAAGCTTATGGCCTCTCATATAATCAATGGCGTTCAAATAGGGCGGCGAAGTAATGACGACATCAACGGAGTCACTAGCAATGTCAAGTGCCCGCGCGTCACCAATTTGTACGGCGCCCGGGCGCAACACCTCGCCAGAGTTAAGCGCACGAGCTATGGAGACAGCCACTCTTCCAAACGCTTCAACTACGTCGAAGTCGTTCTCGGCTCTGACTCGGTGAGGCCTGCTATGCGACGTGTCGCGCGCCAACGAGGCTCTTGACTCCTTCGTAACAATGAGTCGGCTAAGCGCGACCCGCGCCGCGTCCCACGCGACACCTTGCTTCGTGGATAGTACGTGGGCGAACTTACGAAGGTCTCGCTGCTGTCTTTCGGCAAACCAGAAATTAATAAACGCTCTGGTTTCCGGATCGTGGTCAATCCAGTTGAGCGTAATGCAATCGTCGCCTAGCCCTCGAACCTCGTCTACAAGCGCGTTCGCATGCTCCATAAGGCTGTCGCTACCGACTCCTGAACACCAGACTGATGCTATCAGAACGGCAAGTGGGTCTGTATCGCGCCCGATCGCTGAGAGGCCGCGTTCCGCCGCCACGCGCAGTGCTGTACCTGAGCCGCTCATGGGGTCAAGCACACTCGCACCCGGCGGCAGACCCTCACAAGCAGCCAAAGCGATCTCAGGCGCCATTCTAGCGGGAAACGGATGTACGGGAGCTAGGTGGGGCATTACAGGTTTAGACCAATCCGCTCTTCAAGCGCATACCCTCTGACTGTTGAGTCAATCGCACTCAATATAATCTCAGGCTTCGTATAAATCTCCACTGAGTTTTCTCGAACTGCAACGTAATTAGGGACAATCCTTGAAAGGGCCTGGCACAATTCAACCAAAATCGGCTTGTCGAGAACAATCTGGCGAGTAATCCGTAAGGCCGTTTGAAGGGAGCCAAACTCGACCACTTCCAAAGGAGCGTCTGTTTGCAGCAATTGGATTGTTTCGAGAATATCCTTGTAGGGGGGCTTGCTTGAGGTCTCCTTACTTACGCCTTCAATCCAATCGGCAACCTCGTCCGGTGAGACGCAGGTTGCGAAAAGATCTTTCAGCTTGTTCAGCCCAACCCTGCGAAGCGGGACAAGTCGGACGAGATCAGCTAGTTCGCGTGTACGCATAAGGGTGATCGTGCGAACCTCAGGCTTTACTCCATTCTCGTCTGCCTCTCGCTTTTCCCAAGCGTCGCGTTCCCTTCGGATTTCTTGGATGAGCGCGGCGACCTCTTTAGCCTCTTCGGAGCCGGCTTGAAAGTCTTGACCAACAATTACGGCGTGAGTAGCGTCCAAGTCGTCTCGGTGTCGCGCGACGGTTGAAACCCTCGCGTCCTCATTCCTCACCTTCTTTTTGGGGTCCGCCTTGCTCTTGGCCTCCAGACTGACTTTGTAGATCCTCGGGGCGCGCTCGAGGGTTGCCGCGAGCGACGCAGTCGCCAACCCATCCGCGACCTTTGGCCCTCCGAGGGGAACAGTGTCAAAACCCATGCTCTCAAAGGCTGCAATGAGCTCTCGTTGGAGTGCCGTTCTGTCGTTGGCAGCGTCGAGGACCGCCTGAGCCACTTGAAGCGCGTTTCTCTTCGATGGCGATCTTGCGAGGAAACGTAGGAGTTCTTCCCTCTCCGCCAGAACGTCGTTAACGACGTCGGGAGCTAGACCCATTGAGAATAGGAATGCCTCCATGAGTACCTCTGACAGCGCCAAGAGCTCAAGCGGGATGCTTTGTTTTCGGTCCTCGTATTCGTCTAGAAAGTGCGCAACGAATGGGTGAAGGGAATTTATTCTGAGGGTAAAGTCCGCGAGGTCCAGCACCGCCATTGGTCCGGTCGGGGTGACCCTCTCGACCACCGCTCGCGTCACTAGCCCTTCGCTGGACTCTGATTGCCTCTGCAGATCCGTGAGAAAACCGTCGATACCTGTCCCGGTAGCCGTCGTCGGCAGGCGCAAGTACCTTGAGCTCGCCTTGCCTCGCGCGATTCGCTCCGCAAGTGAAACGATTGGAGTGCGGACCAAGCTTGCCGGCGTTGACCCGTACCTCTGAGCTAGCTGGGAGCGCCCATCCAAGGCAAGCTCGTTCCGAAGCTGCTCAGCTCGGGCAAAGTTGAACAAGGATTGAAGCACGTCCCGGGCGAGGTAATAGAGATCACCCTCTCGAACATTCTCCCGAGATGACCGCAGCTCCTCATCCAGTTGGTCCATGTTGACGACGGCCCGGAAGCGCGAGAATGTCCCGTGGCGGAGGAGGTTGCTATCAATGCCGAAATACTCGTCCTCGAGATTGATCAACCTGCCGAGAACGTAAATGAAGAAGCCATGGCTGCGCTCCCACTTAAAAGCCTTACCTGTAGTGAGCGGCTCATCAAAGAGCTCAACGTAGCCGGTGATACGGCCGAGCCTTGGATGCGTCAGGCCGAATCGGCCAACTGAGCCTTCGGGGACCTGTTGGTCCTCCGTGACCTCCAATTCGGAGGGAGCAGGCTTCGGTAGCTTCGAGACGTCCTTGCCGATAATCCAAGAGCCCTGCCGCGAGGCGGACTCGCGCGCGGCAGGCACCCGCTTCCCGTCTAGATAAAGTTTGAAGTCGTCGCGCAGCGGCATGGCCGTGCTGAGCACGCGCGTCAGGCGCCCTCGCGTGATCTGCTCTGTCATAACCTTTAGGCCGCTCATGACAGCAACGGTCCATGAGGGCTTTGCCCGATTGCCAAAGAGCCGGAGTGCGCGATACCCTGGGCCGACACCCTCTGTCCAAGGGCGGAGCAGGTTTTTCGCCTGAACTTCGTTCAATTCTCTGAGGGGAACGAGAACCTGCTCCGTTTCAAATACCCCGCCGTCTCCAACTGGGATTTCCGAAAAATCCATTGATGTGGCGAAATAACGACCGCCCCGTTTTGTGACGTGCGTCA
Source organism: Fimbriimonadaceae bacterium (assembly GCA_035295605.1). Lineage (GTDB taxonomy): Bacteria > Armatimonadota > Fimbriimonadia > Fimbriimonadales > Fimbriimonadaceae > DAIDHV01. The sequence continues at coordinate 6,471 of DATGIR010000065.1, forward strand.
GCCTCGACGCGAGCACGTAAGTCGCAAGTTTTCCGATTCCGAACTTTCCGATTGGCCTGCGTTTGCCGCCGTCGCCGGAACGCTTGTTGCTGTGCCCAATCCACCAGTGGTCCTTTAGATCTGACTCGCTCATGCCTGAGCCGTCGTCGAGTACCGCGATCGTCGCGTCCTCCGACTTAAGGTCGGGAGACAGAACAACATGAACGTTCACCGCGCCCGCGTCGAAAGCGTTGGTAACGAGCTCTTCGACTGCCTTATTTGGGCTGGAATATAGCCCCTCCGAGAAGAGTTGGATGATTCGGTAACTTATCCGGACCGGAAACTTCTCAAGTTCCTTGCCCTCGGCTGCCAGCGGTAGTTTCAGCATGACCACTCGTCGCCCGAGGGCGTTGCCGGTCAGGCCGGCATCAGAACAATCCCGCTCGATTATACAAGTCTGCCCGGGCGCGGCAGGCGAGCTCCGGCTCGCCCAGGTTCATCCTGAGCGCCGGGAAGTCGCACCGTTTCCCGCGGTTCGCACGCTTTGTGGGCCTATCTCCTACAACCCCGCGACTCGCGCACAGGACCCGGACTGCCTAGGAGTGACACGTTCACGTCTCCCACGGGACGTAGAGCATCTTCGACGAATCCTCGTTCGCCTGATATTCCTTGACGCAGGAACATTTGGCTGAACACGCCCTCTTCCTGATCGGAACCTCGACCCCCCCCTCGGTCATGGCTAACCGAAGGGCGCCATACGCCATGCTGAAGTAGTCGATGTCAGCGTCAGTTCGCTTCAACTTGGGATCGTCCAGAACGATTTCGGCCAAGTGTCCTTCAAACGGCAATTCGCCGCCGCAATGCCTGAACACGATCATTTGATCAAACTCGGCGGCCTTGAACCCTGACCTCAGTTCCGCCGTTGAGGCGAACCACCGGTCGCCGTGCTCCCTGCCCTCCCATTTCGTTGGGTTCAGTCGGGTAACCCAAATCGCGCCCGTGTACTCCTTCAGCAACTCGATTTCGAACGCCAGTAGGACCGGGCCATATGCATTTCTTCGACTTGCTCTCTTATGGATGTCAACGGTGTCAAGGAACACGTCGAACCAAAGGCTGTACTTCTTGTCGTCCTCGTCGCTAGACTGCGCGGTCTGGGCGAGACCCATCCTCTCGATTGACCCTTGCGACATCAACGTGGCGCTCCTCAGGAATTGGGAAGTCGTTAGTACGGAGTTCGCGTGGTGGAGGTAGTTAACCCCGTGATCCTTGAGGACATCATAAACGACTCTTGAGCTCAGGTACAACCGATCACCCTACCTAAGATATCTCATTACGGCATCGATTTCCAATCACTCCCCAAAGCACCGCTTCGCGAAGACCGGAAGGCATGCACGAACAATGCTGCATGGTGCCGAGCCCAATGCTTTGAGGCGTTGAAGTCTAGGTTAAACTTCTGAATGGCGATGCAGCGCGGAAACTCCCCCTACGAGAATCTCCTCGGGCTCACCCGCCGGGAGTTCTTCGGCAAAACTGCCCGCGGCTTCGGGGCGGCCGCGCTCGCCACACTACTTCCCGAAGCCCTGTTCGCCCAGGCCGGCGGAAACCTCGGCAAGCTGGATCACCCAGCCAAAGCCAAGCGGATCATCTACCTGTTCCAGTCCGGCGGGCCGGCTCAGCAGGACCTGTTCGACTACAAGCCGCTGCTCAACAAGCTGCACGGCCAGCCGCTGCCGGAGTCGATTCGCCACGGGCAGCGCCTGACGGCGATGAGTGCGAACCAGAGCGTCATCCCTCTGGCCGGCTCGCCCTTCAAGTTCGCCCAGCACGGGCAGGGCGGCGCCTGGCTCAGCGAGCTCTTGCCCCATGTCGGCGGAGTCGCCGACGAGTGCTGTTTCATCAAGTCGGTGTTCACCGAGGCGATCAACCACGACCCCGCGATCACGTTCCTTCAGACCGGCGCGGAGCTTGCCGGGCGCCCGTCGTTCGGCGCCTGGCTCTCGTACGGGTTGGGGTCGATGAACGAGGACCTTCCCGCCTTCATCGTTCTCGCCAGCGTCAACAAGGGCGATCAGCCGCTCTACGCCCGGCTCTGGGGCAGCGGCTTCCTGGACTCCCGATATCAGGGTGTGCGGCTGCGCGCCGGCGCCGAGCCCGTGCTTTACCTCTCCAATCCTGACGGGATCTGCGGCTCGGGCCGCCGCGCGATGCTCGACCGGCTCAGCGAACTGAACAAGCACGAGTTCGATAAAGAGCTCGACCCGGAGATCGAGAGCCGGATCGCCCAGTACGAGATGGCCTACCGGATGCAGACCAGCGTGCCCGACGTGATGGACCTGAGCAAGGAGCCGGCCGAAGTGTTCGAGCTCTACGGGCCCGATGCGCACAAGCCGGGAACTTACGCGGCGAACTGCCTGCTCGCCAGGCGCCTGGCGCAAAAGGGCGTCCGCTTCATCCAGCTCTACCACCAGGGCTGGGACCAGCACGGCGGCCTGGTGGGCGGCCTCACCCAGCAGTGCAAGGAGACCGACCAACCGACGGCCGCCCTCATCAAGGACCTCAAGCGACTCGGAATGCTCGACGACACGCTCATCGTCTGGGGCGGCGAGTTCGGGCGAACCAGCTACTCTCAAGGCCCGCTCGACCCGGGCTCCTTCGGCCGCGACCATCACCCGCGGTGCTTCACGATCTTCCTAGCCGGCGGCGGGGTCAAGAAAGGGACGAGCTACGGGCGCACCGACGATTACGGCTACAACATCGCCGACGCGGACGGCAACCCGCTGAACCCAAGCAAGCAGACCTTTACGAAGGGCGCGGTGCACGTGCACGACCTTCAGGCGACGCTGCTCTGGCTGCTGGGAGTCGACCACAAGAAGCTGAGCTTCGCCTACCAGGGGCGCGACTTCCGCCTGACCGACGTGCATGGGCACGTAGTGCAAGAGCTGATTGCCTGAGAGCGGGCCCACTGGCTGAAGCCAGTGGCACACGTCGGACGACGCTGATCGCCTAGAGCACCTTGCCCATGCTGATCCGCGGCTCGACCGTGTAGCCGAGCTTCTTGTAGAACGCGACCACGCCGTCGTTGTCGGCCAGAATCTGCAGGTTCACCTTTCCGCAGTTCTGGGCCAGAAGCACCCCTTCCACGTGCCGGACGAGCGCGGAGCCGATTCCCCGCCGCCGGGCTTCCGGCGCGACCGCCAGCGAGTAGATCCAGCCACGGTGGCCGTCGTAACCGCCCATCACCGTCCCGAGCACCTTCTCACCCTCGGTAGCAACGAACAGCAGTTCCGGCTGATACGCGAGCTTGTCCTGGATCGCGCGCTCCGGCCGGTTATGGGGCGCCGGGTAGGCAAACACCTGATCCCACAGCGCGATCACCTGGGCTGCATCCGCTTCCCGCATCTCGCGAATTTCCACCGACGGCATGCGCGAGTGATACCCCCTGCGCGCTCGCTATGGTTGGGACGGCAGGTGCGGCTTGATCCGTCGGGCGTGCACGAAATCGCCGAGTTGGCTGCAGACGTTGTACGCGTAAACCGTCAACGCCTCGCTGCTCGGCTCGCCCGTCCAGAGCTTCCACGCCTCGTCGCAGGCCTCCGCCGCCAAGTTCATCGAGGCGAGGAGCTGGATTCGGAGGATGCCGCCCGAAGCCCCAAGCGCGCGCAAGTCAGCCGCCGTCCGGGCGTCGTCCTCGGAGGTCATCAGCTCGAAATGGGTGGAGGAGGTGCGCCCGGCGACATTGAGCTCGACGTCACACCCGTCGGGCGCGTCTCCCGCACGGGCCTCCAAAGACCGCCGGAGCCCGTCCGAGCGATACTCCGGCGGGAAGGCCGGGACACGCAGCGGCCCCCACAGCGCCGCTCCACCCCGCGTCACCGTAAGCGTAACCGAGGAGATATTCGACGGCACGTTCCACGTCAGTACCGCGTGGCCGGCCCGCATCTTCGAATCGCGCATCGGCATCACCAGCCCGATGGAGTCGTCCTTCCTCTCCGCCCCTGCGACGCGCTCCATGGCCCGGAACGCCTGGGTCAGCCGCGCTTGGTCGGCCGTAGATCGCACGGGCCCGTACATCCCTAGCGTCTTCCAGCCGCGATTGCGGCCGAGCTTGGGCGTCTGAACGCCGAATCGGTATTCGATCGACCCGCTCACCACATGAAGCTGGCTGTCGGCATAGAGCAGCTTGAACCGGTCCTTCCGGGCATCCAACCGCTTGGGCTTCCCACCGGCCGCCCGGAGCTCGACTCGGCCGGAGACCTTCCAAACGAAGCCGACCGGCACATGCCGGGGGCCGAGCATCGCGAGCAGGCCGAGAAGCACCGGGCTAACCATGATCCGCCGCCGGAACGTGCCTTCGCCCGCGCCGCTCGAGCCACTCGTAGATCCGCTCGCTCCCTTCGCCGGCGGGAGAGAACAGCAGCAAGTTGACAAGCGCGGCGAGCGCGCCCAACCACACGACGCGTGTGAACGGCACCGCCAGAATCGCGAAGAGGATGATGCCCCACGCCACCCGCTTCGAGGCTCGGAGCTTGGCATCGTTCGCGAACGCCACCTCCTGGGTTCGGCCGGCGGGGTCGTCTTCCTCGAACTTCAACTTCGCGCGTAGGATCGCCAACGCGACCAGAAACTCGGCGAGGAAGGTCATGAAGATCGAGGGCCACAGCCGAACGGCGATCAGGGGTCCCTGTAGAAGCGTTTGGGCCAGCGCGGCGTGCGCGTAAATGCCGGGATACGGCTCGCT
>DATGIR010000066.1:0-3465 GCA_035295605.1 Fimbriimonadaceae bacterium
CTGCACCCGGTCGATCTGCTTGGCCTCGAGCGCCGGGTCGATGCGCAGGATCTCGAGCGGCGGCTCGTCGTCGAGCCGGTAGCGGTTGACGCCGACGACGATCCGCTGCTCCGCCTCCACCTCGGACTGGTAGCGGAACGCCGCGTCGGCGATCTCCTGCTGGAAAAAGTTCTCCCTGATCGCGGCGACGACACCGCCGAGCGCGTCGATCCGCTCGAAGTACTCCTCGGCCTGCCGCTCGAGCTCGTTCGTCAGCTGCTCCAGGTAGTAGGAACCGCCCAACGGGTCGATCGTGTTCACCACACCCGTCTCGTGCGCGATCACCTGCTGGGTGCGCAGCGCCAACCTGACCGCATCCTCCGTCGGCAACGCCAACGCCTCGTCGAACGAGTTCGTGTGCAACGACTGCGTCCCACCCAGCACCGCGGCCAGAGCCTCGATCGCGGTGCGGACGATGTTCACCTCCGGCTGCTGCGCCGTCAGCGACACCCCCGCCGTCTGCGTGTGGAACCGCATCAGCCAGGAGCGCGGATCCTTCGCCCCGTAGCGCTCCCGTAGATGCCGCGCCCAGATCCGCCTCGCCGCCCGGTACTTCGCGATCTCCTCGAAGAAATCCAGGTGCGCGTTGAAGAAGAACGACAACCTGGGCGCGAACTCGTCCACCGCAAGCCCCCGCTCCAATGCCCAGTCCACATACGTGAACCCGTCCGCCAGCGTGAACGCCAGCTCCTGCGCCGCCGTCGAGCCCGCCTCCCGGATGTGGTAGCCCGAGATCGAGATCGGATGCCACAACGGCATCTCACGCGCACAGAACTCGACCATGTCCGTCACCAGCCGCATCGACGGCTCCGGCGGGAAGATGTACTCCTTCTGCGCGATGTACTCCTTGAGGATGTCCGTCTGGATCGTCCCGCGCAGCGCCGCCCGCGGCACCCCCTGCTCCTCCCCCACACACACATAGAACGCCAGCAACATCGCCGCCGGCGAGTTGATCGTCATCGACGTCGACACCTCGCCCAACGGAATCCCCGCGAACAACGTCTCCATGTCGGCCAGCGAGTCGATCGCCACCCCCTCCCGGCCGACCTCACCCTCCGACCGCAGATGATCCGAGTCGTAGCCCATCAACGTCGGCATGTCGAACGCCGTCGACAAGCCCGTCTGCCCATGCTCGAGCAGGTACCGAAACCGCTCGTTCGTCTCCTCCGCCGTCCCGAACCCCGCGAACTGCCGCATCGTCCACAACCGGCCCCGGTACATCGACGGATACACGCCACGCGTGAACGGAAACTCCCCCGGAAACCCCAGATCCCGCTCGTCGTCGACCTCCACGCTCTCCCGCGTATAGAGCGGCTCGTTCTCGACCCCCGAAATCGTCGAGAAGAGTCCGCGTCGTTGTTCAGGGCTGGCGTTGCCGCCTGTCAGAGCGGGAACGTAAGAGTTCTCCGTCATGGGCGATGTGTCTGGAGGCTGCCGCGGTGCCTCGGGAGCCGGTCGATTTGACTTTCGCGGGTTGTGCCGCTCACGTGATAAAGATTATACTCTTTAGAAGAAACGTCCTATCAAGGTGGTCGAGACCATTCGATGACAGCGAAGCCAAGGTTGTTCAGCGACGATGAGAGAGCGGGCTTCCGAGACGCTTTGAATGAGCTCCGAGAGCCCGGTGCCTACTCGGCTGACAAGTGGTCGGTGAGCCCGCTCAATCGTCAGGCGAGCGTTGTCGGAGACTTCCCGGCGACGGTAACGCTGCGCGACATCACCCTTCGGTCGATGGAGCAGATGCCGGGAGTCCTGCCGTCGACCGAAGAGAGGCTCGGCTTCTTGCGCAGTCTGGCAGCAGCCGGTGTTCGTGAGATGAACCCTTCAGGTTTTGTGCGGAAACGGTCGATCGATGAGCTTCGCGCCGAGGTCGAAGCGGTCAGGCAGATCGATGACCGATGCGAGCTCGTATATCTCGGCCCAGTCACGGAAGATGACTTCGAAGCCGCGGCCGCTGCCGGCTATTCATACGTTCAGCTGCTCAGCGCTTACTTAGGCGCTGCGATGCCCATGATCGTTGGGCAGACCTATCATCGTTTGTGGCACGACCGCGAATGGCAGACACTGCGTTTCCCCAAGTCACCGAGCGATCAGATCGAGCGCTCAGTCCGCCTAACTGCACTCGCCAAACAGTTCAACTTAAAGGTCAGCGCGGGCATCAACCTCGCGGCGTTTGTATCCGACACCTACATCGCTGAATACAGCGGAGCCGTTGCGAATGCCGGCGCCGAAGAAGTCATGCTTCTTGACTCGTCCGGAGGTCTCGGCCCGGAGGCGTTCGCCCATATCAGTCGCATCGCGAAGGAAGCTGCCCCCGGGGCGCGGATCGGCATTCACGCCCATGACACATTTGGCTTGGCAGTTGCGGCTGGGATCGCTGCCGCCCGGGCGGGGGCGGACGTCGTCGAGGTCGCCGTAAATGGCTACGTGATGGGTCCACCTCAGGCCGACCTCGCGGCGATGGGCGTCGCATTCGAGGCCCTCTATGGAGTTGACACCCGGATTGACCTCAGTTCACTCGTGGCCCTGTCACGAGAGGCAGAGCGGATGACCGGCGTCCCGATCGCACCTAACTACCCGGTCACCGGCCGTGAATTCTTCGCCCTCGGGGAACCGGATCAGTACGTCGAAGAGGTCTCGATCGACCCACTCCTGCACAAGCCCTACACGCCCGACCTTGTCGGAAACGCCCGGCTACTGCGCATCTCGGCTACGACGGGGCCGTTCGGAATGTGGACCAAACTCGAGCAACTTGGATTGGATGCGGAGAAGGAGCAGATCGAGCCGATCCTTCATGCCTGCTGGGCTTTGATGGAGCGCGAGAAGCGAGCGGTCAGCGATGAACAGATCCGCGACTTGGCGTTGTCCTACGGAGCTAAGGCGCTTTGATTTCATCCTTCTCTGAGCCGGCGGCCGAACGCTTCCGAGGGGAAGTTCGCGCCTGGCTCGACAAGAACTGGCCTCTCGATCAGCGTAACGGCGGTGATCTTCTTACTGAAGATGAGCAGATTGAGATCCGTCGACACTGGGATCGAAAACTGTACGAAGCGGGCTATGCCGGCTTGTCCTGGCCGCGCGAACATGGTGGTTCGTCAGCTGGCCCGGTCGCGGACGCGATTCTCTACGAGGAGCTCGCGTTCGCGCATGCGCCGGAAGGGCTTGGTCGAATCGGGCGAGTGATGGCCGGGCCACTGATCATGGCGTACGGCACAACTGCGCAACGCGAGCGGTTTCTCCCACGCATTCTTGATGGCACCGAGATTTGGTGTCTCGGATATTCGGAGCCAGGCGCCGGTTCAGACCTCGCATCGATCGCAACCAGCGCGGTACGAGACGGAGATGGCTATGCGATCAGTGGCCGAAAGATCTGGACCAGTCACGCCCATTACGCGGATCGATGCGTCCTGCTGGCTAAGTCATCCAACG
>DATGIR010000067.1:0-9429 GCA_035295605.1 Fimbriimonadaceae bacterium
GGCGAGCACGACGGCGCCAAGCAGCGCGCCGATCACCGATCGCCGATCCCCGATCACCGACTCCCAACGTACTCGATCCGGTAGATTCGCCCCTGGTGGCTGCCGGGCAAGCCCTCGTCGTCGCTGAAGAGCAGCGAGCCGTCCGGCGCCTGGACCACGTCGACCGGGCGTCCGAGAACTTGGCCGTTCGCGCCTACGGTGCCGACGAGCATCTGATCGCCGATCGGGATGTCGAGGGTTTTGTCGAAGATCACCCGCTCGATTCGGTAGCCGGCCTTGGTGGACCGGTTCCACGAGCCGTGAAAGGCGATGATCGCATCGCGGTCGAACTCCTTGGGCATCGCGGACTGGCCGTTCAGAAACGTCCAGCCGTCCGCGGCCCAGTGGGGACCGAGGCACCAGGCGGGCGGGATCGTCTTGGCCGCGATCTGGGCGATGTCTTTGCGCTGGATGTACTCGTAGCGGGGGGTGCGGTAGCCCTCCACGAAGGGGTGGCCGTAGAAGCCGCCTTTGACGTATTCGTTGAGCTCTTCCGGAGGGTTGAAGTCGGTGATGGGCTGGAAGCCCTGCCGGTCGCCGATCGGTCCGCCAAACCAGTCGCTGCCCTGGTCGCACCCGAAGATTCGGCTCGTGCCCGGCCGGACCCAAAGCTTCTCCGTGTTGCGGATTCCTGAGCAGAAGAGCTCCTTGCCCGAGCCATCGAGGTTGTAGTGCCAGATCTTCTCTCGGTCGGAGTTGGTGTCGTCGTTGATGTTCCCGTCGTCGCCAATCGAGGTGTAGAAGCCGCCGTCGGTGACGAGAATCGAGCGCCACCAGTGGCCGCCTTCGGGAAGGCCGGTCAGGATGTCCTTGGCGTCGTTCGCCGGCTTCACGCCGTCGGTGATGTGCGCCTTGCTGACCTTGCCGTCGGAGGTGAACCACATCTCGCCGTCCTTGAAGTACATCCCGTGGGGCTTGGATAGGTCTTGGACGAACGTGCCCGTGATCTTGTATTCGTCGCCTTGCTTCTTGAGCATGACGATGTCGCCGTCCTCCGGCCGGCTCAGGTAGAGCGTGCCGTTGCTGTCGAACGCCATGAAGCGAGCGTTTTGCAGATCTTTGGCGACCAGGGTGACCTTGAAGCCGGGTCGCACCCAGAAGTCGGGAACGCCTGTGCCTCGTTCGCCCATCGCCGATTTGGGGTGGCTGGCCTGCATGAGAAACGGAGACGAATCGAGGGCGGCGTCGGGGATGTTGAGCTCGGCGGCGTGGATGCCGCTGCGCTGGTTGGTCGCCCCTTGTCCGCCCTCCTGAGCCGTGCCACGGCTCAGCAAGCCGTGGCCGCCCCCGCCCGGGTTCGCTTTGACGAATAGCCCGCACCCGACGAGGGTCATGAGGCCGAGGACGAGGGCAAGCTGGCGGATCGGGCTGGCTTTCACTAGGAACATCTACGGATGAATGTAGGGATTCGTAGCGCTACTCGGGCGCGTCTCCTTCCTTGACCTCGAACAGCTTGCGCAGCCGCTCGCGCTCGGCCCGGGTGTGCTCCCGGGCGCGCACGTCGTCCAGGTAGGCCTCGGTCTTGGCCCTCTGCCGCTGCTGGCGCGCCACCTCGGCCCGGCGGTTCTTGGCGTCCGCGAAGAACTCGCCGAATCGAATGCCGCCCGTGTTATGGGCGGTGAGGAGGGAGTTGACGGCGCCGAGCAATCCGAAGAGGGCGACCAGGGTCCAGCCGTAGATCAGGCCAACCACGAGGACGACGGGGCCGACGATTCCACCCACGTGGGCGGCGTATCGGGTGGCCTTGAACTGGGGGTGTCGAAACCAGAGGATCTCGGCGAGGGCGTGGCCACCGTCGAACGGAAGGCAGGGAAGGAGGTTGAGGAACCCGAGCAGGAGATTGAGCCGCGCGAGGGAGAGGAAGAGGATCGCCTGGTAAAGCGGTTCGAAGTCGGTGGCCGAGCTCGCGATTCCGCGACCGATCCCGTACGCGACCCCGGCGACCACGAACGTCATCGCCGGCCCCGCCAGGGTGATCGCCAGCGCTTGCTTCGGGGTCCGGTACCCCTGGGATACGGCGAATCCTCCGAAGCCGTGCAGCATGATCGAGAGCCCGGCGAGGTTGAACCGCTTGGCCATCAACGCGTGGCCGAGCTCGTGGATCAGGATGCTCACGACCACGAGGGCGGCGAACTCGATCCCGTGCCATGGGTCGGTTCGCATCGGCCCGAGCACCGGCCAAAGGAAGAAGAGCAGGGTCAGGTGCAGCCGGATCGGCACGCCGAAGAGCTTTCCGACGCCCACGGACCAATCGAGAAAGGAGTTCAGGCGGGAAAAGTTCATGGGCGCCTGCGGCTATTATCGCGCCACGGATGGCGATTTATGTTGAGATCGATATCGCCGCTGACTTGGAGAGGGTTTGGGAGTTGACCCAATCGCCCGACCTCCACGAGCGATGGGACCTACGGTTCAGCGGGATCGAGTACCTCCCGAAAGTCGCCGGGGAGCCTCAACGCTTCCGATACTCGACTCGGCTTGGGTTCGGCATGCGAGTCGAGGGCGTAGGTGAGTCGGTCGCCGAGCGATCCAGCGACGGCTGTGCGGTCTCCTCCCTTAAGTTTTGGTCCGACGATCCAAAGTCGCTTATTCGCGAGGGATCCGGATTTTGGAAATATTCCCGGCTGAACGGCAAGACGAGGTTCGTGACCGGCTTCGACTACGAGCCCCGGTACGGACTTGCAGGGCGGTTGTTCGACCGATTCGTGTTCCGCCCCCTCATCGGGTGGGCCACGGCGTGGAGTTTCGATAGCATGCGGCTCTGGATCGAGCGATCCGTCCCCCCGGAGGTGGCTCGGCGCCACGCCTTGATCCACCTGGCCGCACGCCTTGGGCTGGCCGTAGTCTGGGTTTATCAAGGGTTGGTGCCGAAGCTTCTCTTTCCCCAAGCCGGGGAGGCGGCGATCATGCGCCAGGCCAACCTTCCGCTGCTGCCGCCAACGACTTGGTTGGTCATCGTCGGAGTTCTTGAAGTCGTCTACGGAGTCCTCGTCATCGCGTGCTTTCGCTCTCGATGGGTCATTGGTTTGCAGATTCCGGCGTTGGTTGCTTTGTCGCTGGCCGCCCTGCTCACTACGCCCAAGCTGTTTGTGGGGCCGTTCAATCCGTTGACGCTGAATGTTGCGCTCCTCGCTCTTGTCGCCGTCGCCCTTTTTGCCGAGCAGGACCTTCCGTCCGCCCGGGGGTGCCGGCGCAAGAAAGCGGTCGAAAGGGCATGAAGTCGATCTATAGCGAGGCCCTGGGCGACGAGTTCGAAAAGCTGCACCCGGAGATTCGGCGGCGGTTCGGCTTCTCGAGCGAGGACAAGACGGCCGCGATCGGCCGGGGGACCATGGAGAGGCTATGGCACGGGCCGTTCTACACGTACCCATTCCTCCTGCTCGGCACGTTTCGGAAGATCATGTTTCCCGAGCAAGGGGCGGACGTCCCGTTCACGATCGAGAATTACGCCTACCGGGACAGTTTCGGACGGGAAACGGTGACCTGGGTTCGAACCTTTCATGCCAAGCGCACGCGCATGTTCTGCGCCTACATGATTCAAGGTCCGAAACGAGGGGTGGTTGTCGACTACCTCGGCACCCATCAGCATCTCGCCGTCGACCTTCATCTCAGCGTCGCCGAGAATGGCGGGATGAAAATCCGGTCCGGCGAACAGCGCTTTTACGAAGGCCTCCTCGGGTTTAGGTTTCCGATGCTGTTTTCGGGCGTCGCCGAGGTTTGCGAATGGTACGACGAGGCTCGCGGGCAGTTCGGGATCAGCGTCGTGGTGTCAAATCGCTTGTGGGGCAGGCTCTTCGGCTATTCCGGATACTTCGACGTCGAATGGATCGACATGACAGACAAGGCCGTTCCGGATCACGTGAGACCGATCCGGGAGGAGGCGCGGGAATGACCCCGGCAAGGACAAAGAGGCTGCCATCGCGGCGCGCCGTGCGCTCGCCGCGATCGAAATTGCTCACCCGAATCCTTGACTCGCCTGGGTGACATGTTGCTCCCGGCATGCGTCCGAAGGGCATGAGGGGCATCCGGGTGGCCACTCTGGTTTCGACCCTGGCGATGGCCACAGCCGCCATGGGTTGCGGCGGCTGGACCGACGCGCAGCTCATTGCACGCTTTTCCCAACCGAGGGATCTCGACTTCGCAGAAATTGGGCCGCTTCTGGGCGCACTCGCCGCCCCAAGGCGGGCGGTTCGCATCAGCGCTCTCCGTTTTTGGCCGCACCATCTGGGGGACGCCGTCGACGCCATCAACAATTCGGTCGACACAGATGGGCGGCTTGACCGGGGACCGGCGACGCGCTTCCTCAATCAGATCTTCGACGCGATGGCTGTGAACGCGCAGGCTTCCGACCCCGTAATCAGTCGCGCCGCTCTACGCGCCCTGTGCCTTCTGGGCCGGGCAGCGGAGTCGATCTGCTCGACCGACCGCCGATGTGCAGTTGGGTTGGCCGGATTCAGTGGGTTCGCCTGCGGCCGGTTGAATAGCCTCGCGAATGAATTGAGGCGACACGGGGAGCTCTTTGACGATCCCGAGCCGACCGTCGTCTTCAACGTTTGCCTCGCCCTCGACAGCGCGGGCCCCGGCCTCCGGTTCCGTTTGCTCCAACTCCGGCAGAGCTCGAATCGACTCTTGCGAGCGGTTGCGGTCGATCAGCTTCGGACCCTCGACGATGCCGACTTAATTCGGACACTGGGGCCGCTCCTTGATGACCCGGATCTCTCCGTGCGTATGGCTGCGCAGGGTCGGATCTCTAGCCGACTCCAGCGCCCCATGGAGTTGTATGCGCGACGGGAAGGCCTCGCTTCTGGCCTCCGGTCGACCCTCCCGGACGCGCTGAGGCGGCACCAGGTCGAGGGTTGGCCGGCCATGTGCATCTCGATGTTGGCGGATCCCGAAGGCCGGGTTCGAGCAGCGGCTCTCGATCAATTGTTCGGTGTGAGAACTAACGACGGCAAACCGCTGGTTGATGAACAACTCGCCCGGCGACTCTTCACGGATCCGGACCCTCAAGTCCGGGCGACCGCGCTCGAACTGCTGGCGGCTTGGAGACCGCGCGACATTTCAGAGCTCATCGCCACCGGCTTGGGAGACCCGGATGCGTGGGTCGTCATGAACGCCGAGTGGTTGGCGTCGGGAGACTTCAATCTCGCATTGACCAACGCCGCCGTTCGTTGTGCCGAGTCAACCCCGGCCTGCAAATGGTTTCTGGACCGATACTTCAGCGATCCGTCGAACGCTGACCGCGTCGATGGATGGCTCGGGTCGCCAAATCTCGGCCTTCGGCGCTCCGTGATCACCGCTCTCGTGGTGGGAAAGGTGAAGCGTCCGATGCTCCAACCCCTTCTCGGGATGCTCAACGACAGCGACCCCCAGGTTCTGATTTGTGTCGCGGAAGGCCTAAGCCGCGAGCCGGGGCCCGAGGCCGCTCGGGCACTCCTCCAGCTTGGTGGTGCGGCGGACGAATCGGTACGGCTCAAGGTAATCGAGGCATTGAAAGCTCGAGCCGAGCCGGCGTCGATCCCCTTCCTCACGGCCCAGCTCTCGGCGCCTCGCGGCTCGATCCGCCGCGCCGCGCGCGGGGCGATCGACGCCATTACGGGCGCGCACGCAGCGCCCTGAGCGGCCCCATTTGACACGCGCCCTCCAGGCACACCAGAATCCGACTGGCATGTCAAAGAAGAAGCTCAACGTCGGCTTGATCGGATACCAGTTCATGGGCAAGGCCCACAGCAACGCCTACCGGCAGGTCGGGCACTTCTTCGACCTCCCGGCCGAAATCGGCATGCACACCATCTGCGGGCGCACGCCGGGGCCGCTCAAGGCGGCCGCCGACCAGTTCGGCTGGGCCAACACGGAGACCGACTGGCGCAAGGTCGTCGAGAACCCGGAAATCGACATCATCGACGTCTCCACCCCCGGCAACAGCCACGCCGAGATCGCCATCGCCGCCGCCAAGGCGGGTAAGGCCGTCTTCTGCGAGAAGCCGATCGGCAACACGCTCGCCGAAGCGAAGGCGATGCTCGAGGCGGTCCAGGCCGCCAAGGTGCCCCACGCCGTCTTCCACAACTACCGGAAGGCGCCGGCGGTCGCCCTCGCCAAGCAGCTCATCACGGACGGCCGGCTCGGCACGATCTACCACTGGCGTGCCACCTACCTGCAGGATTGGATCGCCGACCCCAACTTTCCGCTCGTCTGGCGGCTGCAGAAGGAGGTCGCCGGCTCCGGAACCCACGGCGACATCAACGCCCACATCATCGACCTGGGCCGCCACCTGGTGGGCGAGCTGGCCGAAGTCTCCGGAATGCTCCACACCTTCATCAAGAAGCGGCCGCTGGCGGGCGAGATCGACGCCAACCTCGGCGCCAAGGCGAGCCAGGAGATGGGCGACGTGACCGTCGACGATGCGGCGATGTTCATCGCCAGGTTCAAGAACGGCGCCCTCGGCACGTTCGAGGCGAGCCGATTCGCGGTCGGCCGCAAGAACTACAACCGGTTCGAGATCAACGGCAGCAAGGGAAGCCTGGTCTTCAACCTGGAGCGGATGAACGAGCTCGAGTTCTACGACAACGCGACGCCCGAGCAGACCCACGGCTTCACCCTCATCCAGGCCACCGAGGGCTCCCACCCCTACGCCGGCCACTATTGGCCGGTCGCCCACATTATCGGGTACGAGCACACCTTCACGAACCTGATCGCGGACGCGGTCACCAACATGGTGGCGGGCAAGCGGATCGAGCCGGACTTCGTCGACGGGTACGAGAACCAGCGGGTGCTCGACGCGGTCGAGCGCTCGAGCGAAGCGAAGGGCTGGGTCTCGCTTTAGCCGGCGTACGAGGAGCCGATCGCGTCGGCTAGCTTCTTAAGCGCCTGGGCGCTCGCCGGCGTGTCCTCGACGTTGCAGTTGAGAACGCGCTCGAAAAGCTCGTGCGCCTCCTCCTGGGTCAGGCTCAGGGTCACGCTGGTGTCGACCACGCGAAGGGGGGCCGCTGCCTCCTCTTGCTTCGCTAAGTTCCCGTAACTCGCCATCGCCCTAAACGTCCCAGTTATGGTTCGGCAGTTGAGGGCGGGCCGATTACTGGTGGTTTTTGCGGGTTTGGCAGTCCGGTAGCTGTTTTTCCCACTATCGGTAAATAAGCTAGCCCCAACCGGGAACACGGGCGAGTTTCTGCCGAATAAACTAACGTAGGAACGGCATGGGAAGGCGAAGCTGGGGAGTATTGGCGTGGGGGGTGATTGCGGCGCAACCACTATCCGCCCCTGCCCAGCAGGTCACTACCAACGCCCAGACGGTTAGCGTCGCTCCCGCCGAGGTCGGCGGATCCCCGTCTTCGGACGTCGTCAACGTTTCGCCCGGCGATCCCACGGTTCCGTTGCGGCACAGCGGAATCATCGCCCGATCAGAGCGCGTGTTTCTCAACGGTCAGGCGCTGACCAGCGGGGTCGACTACTCCCTCGACTACGACGCCGGCATCCTCTACCTGCTTCGTCCGGCGCGCGGCGGGCAGACCGTGAACGTGAGCTACCGGTACACGCCCGGAAAGACCTACGCCCCAACCGTCTTCGGCAACGGGATCAACGCATTCCAGCTCAGCCTGCTGCCCGGCGCGCTGAGCATGCGGTTCGGGTTTGGCCTCGCCGAGCGCGGGACCGACGGCACCGTTCACCGATCGAATCTATTCGGCTTCAACACCAACTACAAGTTCGGGATGTTCGGCGGCAGCAGCTCGCTGAACGGGCTCATGCTCTTCGGGAACCGTTCCGAAGTGACGAGCGCGTCAGCCTACGAGGTCGCCGGCAAGAAGGAAGCCAATCCGCAAGGCCGGTCACGCCTGGTGCTCGAGAACCTGCAAACCAAGTTGATGGGCGGCAGCCTGTCGCTGGACTTTCAGGACGTTTCCAAGAACTTCACCGGCTTCAGCGCCGCGCAAGGGAGCGGCTACGACCAGAAAGCGCTCGACCAGCTCCAGAAGGAGAAGGGGCTCACGCGCCTCGGCTACGGCCTCACCGACCTGAACTTGGCCGGCTTCAAGGTCTCCAATTCCTTCCGCGAAGTGAAAGATCCCACCTCGGCGGTTTCGTGGAAGTCGTTCGGCATCAAGCAAGGCGGACTCGCGTTCGCGTGGAACCGCCAGGACGTCGCAAAGTCGTTCTCCCGCTTCAACGATCTGGGCGAGGCGAACCACGCCGACCTCCAGCGCGAACTCGGCACCCGGCGTGACGTGTCCACTCTCGGCCTCAACCTGAAGGGCGGCGCTCTGAGCGCGACCGAGTTCGACGTGACGGACCAGACCGGCGGTCACCTTAAGCGGCACGACGTCTCCCTCACCGGCAAGAGCGGCGCCGTCGCGTATGGCGATTCGAACGTCCAAAAGGAGTTCACGGGCTTTGCGAACCTCCTCGATCCCGAAAAGGCGACCTACAACTTCGACAGCGGCGTCCGCCGCCAGTGGGCGAGCGCCAAGTACGACTTCGGCCACGGCGCGAAGCCGTTCATCGCCTCCGACTACACCGTCAAAACCGATTCCGGAAGCTTCCGAGCCGAGGATCTCGCGTTCGGCGGCAAGGTTTGGAACTTTGGCTTCTCCGACCGGAGCTCGGACGCCAAGTTCGGCAAATTCACCTCCATCAGCCAGACGGACACGGATTCCCACATCAACGCCATCGGCGCGATGTACCCGGGCATCAAACCCAACGCTCCCGCCGAGCGTGGAACGTTCGCCCAAACCCCGGGCCTCGACCGGCGCAATTACACGCTGGGCCTGACGCCGAGCAAGACCTCCTCGATCTCGGCGAGCGAACTGGACCTCGACGGCGCCAAGGATAAGAGCAAGCTCCAAAACTTCGGCCTGACCGCCGGCGGGTTTACCGGCGCGTACCGCTACGAAGATCTCGGCCTCCACTTCGACGAGCTCGCGAGCTTGATGGGCTTCGAGAAGAGCGCGCTCGGCACGATCGAGGGGCTCAAGAAGACGGACATTGCCGTGACCGACAACCTCGGACACAACAAGGTCGTCACGTTCAACGAGATGTCGGCGAGCACCCCCCTCGGCGGCGCCAACCGGGAGCAGGCGGAGTACAAGGATCGCCAGCTCGACGTGAACTACCAATCGCACGGGGTCGATCCGAAGTTCGCCAACGTCGGCCAGCTCGTCGATCCGCAGGTCGGCCTGCTCGGCACGCTCATCGGCTTCAAACAGTCGGACACCAAGGTGAACTGGACGCCCGGTCACGGCCTCACGTATGCCGGCGAGTACGCGAACAGTCACAACGGCACCACCGGAGTCTCAACCGCGGTCGGACTCACCAACATCGGCTTCAACCAAGGCGGCACGTCGTTCGCCTACTCCCAGAACGATCAGCAGAGCGCCGACCCGCTCCACCTCATCCTCGAGA
>DATGIR010000068.1:0-19474 GCA_035295605.1 Fimbriimonadaceae bacterium
AAGAGGTCGCGCAGCAAGTCGGCGACGTGGACGGTGTGATCGATCATCGCCCCGCCCCCGGACTTCTCCGTTTCCACGAACCAACCGCCCGGGCACGTGCCGCGGTTGGTGGCGTTGATGGCAAGCACCTTGCCGACCACCCCGCCTGCGAGGTGCTCCTTGAGCCGAATCCAAGCGGGCGAGAAGCGGCACGGAAAGCCGGTCATCAGGTTCACGCCAGCCTCCCTGGCCGCAGAAATCATGGCGTCGGCGTCTGCCAGTGTGGTCGCAATCGGCTTCTCGGAGAGGATGTGCTTCCCGGCCCCGGCGGCCGCCACACCGAAGGGCTTGTGCTGAACGTTGGTTCCGGAGAGAACGACGGCGTCCACCTGCCCGAGCAGCTCGTCGAAGCCGAATCCGGTCAGCCGGTGGCGCTCGGCGAACGCGGCCGCGATCGAGGCATCCGGGTCATGGAAGCCCACGAGCTCTACGTCCGGGCTCGAACCGAGGCAGGCAACGTACGAGGGGGTGTGGACATGGGCGACGCCCATGATTCCGACGCGAAGGGACATGTCACCGTGTTACCACGTCGTAGTGGCTTGTGGCTTGTGGCTTGGTGGTCGTCGCTATACTAAGATTTCCATGCTTTCCACGCTGGCTTTTCTTGCTCTCTCTTCGCTTAAACCGATCGCGCCCCTTGGGCAAGGTTGGCTCTGTTACGGCGGCAACGCCCAGCACTCCGGAGTCTTCACCGGCGTAAGCCAGGCCGCGAGCGGGATCCGTTGGCAGGCTTCGCTCGACGACGACCGCAACTACTACGGCGGCGACGTACTGATCCACTACGCGAGCCCGATGGTCTCGCCCGCCAACACGGTCGTCTACGGCTATCGCTTTACCGTCTCCGGCGCCCACGACAATTGGCGCGTCGTCGGGCGCTCGGGCGCCACTGGCAGCCAGTCGTGGCAGATGGACACCGATTACAGCGCCGCATTGATCTGGCCCAACGACTGGACGACGGTCTTTCCCGTCACCCTCTTCCAGCTCGACGGCGGACAAAGCCCGGCCGGAGTAGCCGCCGCGGCCGCAGCCGGCTCGATCCTGGTTCGGCCGTCGGCTGATTCAAGCCAGAGCACCGTGACCCGCTACGTGTTCTACACGAGCCTCGACGACTTCAACTCCCATCGAGGCGCGTACGCCCCGGTGAAGATCAACACGCCGCTCACCGCCGACGGAAACGGCAACATCTTCTTTGGCTACGAAGTGAGCGGGGCGGTTCCGCCGAACCTTGCGAGCCTCGGCAGCGGCGGAATTGCGCGGGTGAACGTGACGACGGGAGCCACCGCCTACGCGTCGGTCCAAACCTTGGGAATCGATCCCACGCTCTCGCGACCGGCGATGAATGCCGCCCCCGCTCTCAGCGTCGACGGCAGCACGATGTACGTGGCCCTCACCGGCGGAAAGTCGATGCTTGCGCGGCTCGACGCCTCCACGTTCACCGTGACCGCAAAGGTCCAACTCATGGATCCTTCGATCGGCGGCGCAGGGGCGTACCTCGTCAACGAGTCATCGGGCTCGCCGATGATCGGGCCGGACGGGCACGTGTTCATGGGGGTGTTCGGCAACCAATGGCGCGAAAGCCACGGCTGGATGCTCCAGTTCGACGCCAACCTCAGCCAGACCAATGGGAGCGGTAAGCGGCTTCCGGTCGGCGCATTTGGCTGGGACGATACGGCCACGGTTGTGCCCGCGCACGCGGTGCCCTCCTACACGGGGAGTTCGCCGTACCTGATTCTCACCAAGTACAACAACTACGACGACAACGGTTCCGACCCGGGCGCGGACGGCTCGAACCGGGTCGGCGTCATCGATCCCGGGAGCGACTCGAAGACCAAGGATCGGCAGTCGGGCATCCCCGTGATGAACGAGGTCATCACCGTGCTCGGCCCGACGCGGACGAACGACGATCCCAGCCATCCCGACGCGCGCCACGAATGGTGCATCAACTCGGCCGCGATCGACGTGAACGGCAGGGCGGCGATCATCAACTCGGAGGACGGGAAGATGTATCGATGGAGCTTCGTGACCAACACCCTCAGCGAAACGATGGCCCTTCAACCCCCGACGGGTGAGGCTTACACCTCAACCGTCATCGGGCCGGACGGTCAACTCTACGCGATCAACAACTCGATCCTGTTCGCCCTCGGCTCGGCGCGAGCCACTGCGGTAAGTGTTTATCAGGGAACTGCCGGTACCGGTCAACTCTCCGACATCTGGTCAGTGGACGGTCGCACCTATTCGTGCGGGTCGGTGTCGATAACCGGATTCCAAGCCGCCGCCATCGAGGCCGACTTCGCGCTTCCTTCAGGCGGTCAGACATTTAACGTGACCGCCTATGCGTCGGGCGCTCCGGGGGTCACCGGCTTCCTCTACGCCTACGACTACTCGGCGCAGGCGTTCCAGCTCATCGCCTCGCGACCGCTCGGCGCCTCGATCACCCCGATAACCGGAAGCGCGGCAAACGCATCGCGTTTCATCGGGCCGGGCGGGAAGGTGCGCGTTCTGGTCCGAGGGACCACGCCGGTTCGGACTGGCGGCCCTCCGTTTACGCTCGCGGTGGACGAAGCGACCTGCGGAAGCGTGTAGGACTCAGCGCCGCTCGTCGGCTTGGTCGATCAGCCGGTCGAGATCATCCCGAAGTCGATCGGCTAGGGGTGCGCCCGCCGGGTCCTGCGCCTTGATAAAGCCGGCGAGCTCGGCGACGTTCGCCTTGGCGCTCAGCTTGATCCAGACCTGGTGCGTATGTTCGATGTCTGCTTTGAGCAGCAGCAGGTTCATTCGGAAGCAGTTGAGGGTGAAGCGCAGGTAGAGACGACGGTGCCGTGGCTCCCTTGGGATATCCGTGACGTACTCCTGGAACGAGCGGAGGCCGGCGAAATCCCAAATCCGGCGGCGGCGGGCGAGCGTTTCTCCCCATGCGGATGGATCGTTCGACACGACCGCCTGGCGTCGGGCGTTGGCGTAGACGCTATGGATTGGATAGGGCCCGTCCTTGGAGAGGCTTTCCGAAAACCACATCCCAAGCCGGGTCTTGTCGTCGTGAGAGGTCTTGAAGAGGCCCTGGTCGGAGAGCCAACCCGCCCAAAACCACGAGAGCCGGAGCCGGCGGAGCTGCTCGGCGAGGGGCGGTCCCGCCAACTTTGCGGACTGCGTTGCCGAGCCCATTCCCAGCTCGTTCGGGCCGCGGCCAATTACCTGCCGGGCTATCTCCCCGACCTGCCAGATCGGGTTGTAGTTGCCGAGCTTGGCAACATCGGGGGCAACGGTTCCGGTGTGACCCTCGGTTCGGCGTCGAATTCGGTCCTGCAGCACCAGGAGTGCCCGGAACTTGGCGGCGGACAGCTCGCCCAAGCCGAGCATCCGGCTGGTGTCGACGAGCCGCGTGTGGAGACTGATCAGGCCGGCGAGCGCGGCTGAGCTCGAATGGCTCAAGTAAGCGTCCTCTGCCGCATACCAGGCCTCCACGCTTGCAGGGGGAACGGCGGGAGGCTCTTCCGGCAGCCACTGCGCGATCGATGAGTGGACATTGCCGTGGGCGACGTCCTCGGAAAGCGGGTTCAGAGAAAATCCGATCCGCAAAGTGTTCGGATCGAGGGCGAGCAGCTCGCGTTCGGCTCGACGCGCGGCCTGCTCGGCTTCAATCCGGCCGCCGAAAAGCGTCGGCAGCCTTGGCTGAAGCTCGACTCCGAAGGCGAAATCCCGTGTCGCGGGGTCAGTTCCGGGCAGCGAGGTCCCGCCCGGCTGAAGCGGGCGATCACGGTCGGGGTCTCGCAGCCGCGTGAAGCCGTACTTCCGGCGAACGGCATGGATGAAGGCGACTACGCGCTGGGCGTCGTGAGCGCCAAGGTGCGGCATGGCGCGTCGCTCGATGTCAGCGTCGTCGAACGCGTACGCCGCGATCTCGATCCCGTCCGGACTGTGGCAGGTGGCGCACGCCGCGCCCCCTTGAATCTGACCCGGTTTCCGCCAAAGCTTGAGGCCGTCGGCAAGGGGGTCGATAGGCGGGGGCGCCGGGGCCGTGATGGCAAGGGCCAGCAGCAGTAGGGCGGGCACGGCTCGCTGAGCCGTGGCACGATCTCGTGTTGGATGCACGGCTCTTTGAGCCGTAGCTCGATCGGGGTGGGTCGTGCTCACCGCTCCACCATCACTCGACGGCCCTCGCCCTCAAATTCGATCACGACCTGAGTTACGCCGCTTCGCCCCTTCAGCGCGTCTCCCAGCCGGTCGGGCCACTCGATGAGGCAAAGGTGGGTGTCGAGGAACTCCTCGAGGCCGAGCCCGTCCGCGCTCGTCAGCCGGTAAAGGTCGGCGTGCATCACCGGCGGGTCCGTCGGATAGGTGTGAATCAGGTTATAGGTCGGCGAACGGACGTGCCCTTTCCAACCGAGGCCGAGCAGAAAGCCGCGAGCAAGTGTGGTTTTGCCCGCCCCCAGCGGACCGGAGAGCGTCACGACATCGCCGGCGCGCAACGTGCGTGCCAGCCGGCCCCCGAACGCCATCATCTCGATCTCACCGTGGACTGAGTGCGTTTCCGGCATGAAGTAACCTTTGGGGGCGGATGTTAAACGTCCACTTGCTCATCGCCAAGCTCGATTATCCGCCCGCGCCGGTGATGATTCTCGCCACGCTCGCGTGCCTGGCGTTCATCTTCGGCGGCGGTTACTGGTTCCGCCAAGCGGATGCCAAGGCCAAAGCGGAGCGTGCCGCGCTTCAGGCGGCGGCCAAAAACGGCGAAGCTAAGAACCCTTGATTCGCTTTTCGAGCTCTTCGAGCTGCTTGTCGGCCTCGCTCTGAAGCGCGGCCTCCTTGGCGGGATCCGGCGCCTCCGCCGGCTGAGCGCCGCCGACGGTCACGGTCTGATCCGTGGTCGCGGTCGCCGCGGCGTCTGCGGCCGGCTTGAGCCCAAGCCGTTCTTCCAGCTTCTGGAGCTCCATTTCGGCCTCGTAATCCTTGGCCTTGTCCTCCATCGCAGCGGTCTTCATGTAGATCGACTCCGACTGCACCTCGCTTCGGGCGGCCGCTTCGCTCTGCGCCTGTCGGATCTTCTCTTGCGCGGCGCCAAAGCCTTCGAACTGGTTCTCGAAGGTGAGGCCGTCGAGCGCCTTGGCGATCGAATTCTGAATCTGGGCCTGCTTCCACTGGGCCTTGAGGGCGAGGGCCTCAGCCGTCTTCTTCTGGACTTCTTCGCGCTGCCGGGCTACCGCCTGCTTGACGTTCTCAACCGTCGCGCTGGCTTGGTCATACGTCGGCTGAAGCCCGGCGATGGTGGCATCGACGTTCGCCTTTTCCCGAAGCATATTGCGCGCGAGGTCGCGGTCGCCGTTCTTGAGCGCCATCGTAGCCTGATTCTCGAGTGACTTCGACTTGGCGACTTGGTCTTGGAGCATCTTCTCCAGCTGGTTTCGCTGGGTGATGGCCTGGATAGCCTTCTCCTGGTTCTGGGAAAGCGCGCCCTGCATGTCCCGACGCGCCTGGTCGAGCATGATCTCGGGATCCTCGAGCCGATCCATTCCGCGGTTGAAGATGGCTTTGAGCCAATTAAAAAAACGTCCCATAGCAGGCTATCAAACGGGGCCATTATACATGTGACGGCCAAGGGAAAGTTCCCATCCGCTAGGTATACTTTCGCCCGCCTGCGGCTCGCCGCTGCGGGAACCCCCTGGAGGAAACAGCTTCTCACATGCCCGGTACCGGCACCGTCATTCAAGTTCTCGGCCCCGTCGTCGACGCCCGCTTCGCCTCTGATGCCCTGCCCGGCATCTATAACGCGATCACTATCACCGACAAGGAGAAGGGGATCGACCTCGTCTGCGAAGTGGCGCAACACCTCGGGGACGATATCGTCCGTACGGTCGCGCTGAGCTCGACGGACGGCTTGGTCCGCGGTATGCCCGCGGTCGATACCGGCAGCCCGATCATGGTGCCGGTCGGGGAAGCAACCCTCGGCCGCGTCTTCAACCTGCTTGGCAAGCCGATCGACAACGGCGCCGAGATTCCGGCGAAGACCCCGAGGCTGCCGATCCACCGCACGCCGCCTACGTTCGAGGAGCAGTCGACCAAGGTCGAGCTGCTGCCCACCGGCCTCAAGGTCGTCGACCTGCTGATCCCCTTCAACAAGGGTGGCAAGATCGGCCTGTTCGGCGGCGCCGGACTCGGCAAGACGGTTTTGATCCAGGAGCTCATCCGCAACATCGCGGTCGAAGCCTCCGGCGTCTCGGTATTCGCCGGCGTCGGCGAGCGCACCCGTGAGGGCAACGACCTCTGGCTCGAAATGAAGGAAGCCGAATTTAAGGACGCGGAGGGCAAGGTTGCGCACGTCATCGACAAGACCGCGATGGTCTTCGGCCAGATGAACGAACCGCCCGGCGCCCGCCTCCGGGTCGCCCTGACCGCGCTCACGATGGCGGAGTACTTCCGCGACGAGATCGGGTCGGACGTGCTGATCTTTGTCGACAACATCTTCCGGTTCGTCCAGGCCGGCTCGGAGGTCTCCGCGCTCCTCGGCCGTATGCCAAGCGCCGTGGGCTATCAGCCGACGCTGGCCACCGAGATGGGCTTTCTCCAGGAGCGCATCACGTCGACGAAGAAGGGGTCGGTCACCTCGGTTCAGGCGGTTTACGTGCCGGCGGACGACCCGACGGACCCGGCTCCGGCGACGACCTTCGCCCACCTCGACGCCTACGTGTATCTCGACCGCGGTCTGGCCTCCAAGGGCCTCTACCCGGCGGTCGACCCGCTGATGTCCTCGTCCAAGAATCTGGATCCGCGCGTGGTCGGCGACGCCCACTACGCGGTTGCCCGCCGGGTGCAGCAGACCCTACAGCGATACCGCGAGCTCCAGGACATCATCGCGATCCTCGGCATCGACGAGCTTTCCGACGACGACAAGATGGTGGTGGCCCGCGCCCGTAAGATCGAGCGCTTCCTCAGCCAGCCCAACTTCGTCGCCGAGCAGTTCACCGGCGCCCCTGGCCGGTACGTGCCGATCGACGAGACGGTGGCCGCGTTCCAGGAGCTGGTCGACGGCAACCTGGACGACCTTCCGGAGCAGGCGTTCCTGTATTGCGGTGGGTTGGACGACGTTCACGAGAAGGCCAAGAAGCTGCAGGCGGTAGGCGCCTAGCTCATGGCGGCCGAGTTCACGCTCTCAGTGGTCGCGCCGGACCGTGAGGTGCTCGATCAGCCCGTCACGATGGCGATCGCTCCCGGCGTGCAGGGTTACTTCGGCGTTCTTGCCGGCCACGAGCCTCTGGTCGCCGCGCTCAAACCGGGGCTTCTCGAATACACGGACACCACCGGTACGCGCCACTACGTGAGCATTTCCGGCGGCTTCGTGGAGGTCACCGCCAAGCGGATGACGGTTCTTGCCGACGCCGCCGAGCGAGCCCAGGACGTGGACGCCAAGCGCGCCGAAGAAGCCCTCGATCGGGCCCGGCGGGTGCTCCGCGGCGAATCAGGGGAGATGACCCAGCCCGAGGCGGTCGAAGCCATCGAGCGGGCGAGCGCGCGGTTGCGCGCCAGCAAGGTCGGCACCGGGAATGCTCCGTAAAGCCACCTGATTATCGAATTCGCACGGAAACCACTGTAGAAAAAAGTTTTTCGCGAACCGTTGAGCGGTCCGCGAGCTTTTGAATCTGAAACCCTAAAGCACCGTCTGAGGCATGGCGGAGAAGCTGTTTCGGGCTGCGAAGAGCCCGTAAAACGCATTGTTCTCGGCGCTTGGCAAACCGAGAATCTATACCATTGAGTGCGCCTGTTCGCGCGCTATCGAACGGAGTCGAAATGCCTTACTTCGCATACACCGCTATCGACGCATCGGGCCGCACGGTCAAGGCCGTGATGGAGGCCGACAACGAGGCGCTGGTGCTTTCCAAGCTCCGCGATCAGTCGATGCATTGCACCGAGATCAAGCGCACGAAGAGCGCAGTCAAGAATGGCGCGAGCAAGTCGAAGGTCAAGCTCAAGAGCATGGTCATCTTCTCGCGGCAGTTCGCGACGATGATCGACGCGGGCATCCCGATTCTGCGGTGCCTCGAAATCCTCAGCGGTCAGAGCAAAGACAAAGTCTTCAAGCCAATCATCGAGGCGATCACCGCCGACGTGAAGGGCGGTCTGAGCTTAAATGAGTCGATCGCCAAGCACCCAAACGTCTTTAACAAGCTCTACATCAACATGATCCGCGCGGCCGAAGTCGGCGGCATTCTCGACCTCATCCTCGACCGGCTTGCCGGCTTCCTCGAGTACGAGTCCGAGGTCAAGGCGAAGATCAAGGGCGCGATGATGTACCCGGTCCTGGTGCTCATCTTTTCGCAGCTCATGCTGTTCGTGATGTTCAGCTTTGTGCTTCCCAAGTTCAAAGAGATCTTTAACGGCATGAACGTTGAATTGCCGACCGTGACGCAGACGCTCTTCAAAATGGGTGATTTCTGCAACCACTACTGGTGGGTGATTCTTCTTGCCGTAGCGAGCACGCTTTTCTCGATCAAGATGTACGGCCGCACCCCGAGGGGCCGTTTCCAGATCGACTGGATCAAATTGAAGATTCCCGTCGCCGGCGAACTCGCGCTCAAGATGAGCATTGCCCGGTTCTGCCGAACGTTCGGAACGCTCATTAACTCGGGCGTCCCGATGATGCGGAGCCTGGAAATCGTCGGCGAAACGCTAGGGAACGTCGTTCTGACGCAGGCGATCGATCAAACGCGGCTGAG
The DNA here is from genome assembly GCA_035295605.1 of Fimbriimonadaceae bacterium. Classification (GTDB taxonomy): domain Bacteria; phylum Armatimonadota; class Fimbriimonadia; order Fimbriimonadales; family Fimbriimonadaceae; genus DAIDHV01. The sequence goes on from DATGIR010000068.1 coordinate 8,745, forward strand.
CATCCGGGAAGGTAACCGGCTGTCGGTCCCGATGACGCAAACGGGCCTGTTCCCGACGATGGTCACCACGATGATCGACATCGGCGAAGAGTCGGGACGCCTTTCCGAGATGCTGGTTAAGGTCGGCGACTTCTATGACACCGAGGTCGAAGCGACGATCAAGGGTCTGACCTCGATGATCGAGCCCCTGCTCATCATCTTTATGGGCGTGATCGTCGGCTTCATCGCCATCTCGATCATGATGCCCGTCTTCAAGCTGGTTAGCAGCGTGAAGTAGAGAAGTTTCGCCCCGCGAAGGATTTGCGGGGCACTGAAAGGACGGAGCCGCTAGGATGGCGGCTCCAAAAGAAGATGGCCGGTTTCGACCGGCCGGGCTGGAGTCAACGGAGTGAGTAATGTCTGAGAGTTTGTCCTGGAATCAGGATGCTGAAGGGTTGGTGCTGCGGTATCTGAAAGAGCCGCGCGCGGACCTCAAAGATCTCGTGATGGTGCAGTACGCGGGAATGGTCGAGCGGATCGCCCGCCGTTTTTGCGGCATCGAGCCCTTTGAGGACCTCGTGCAAGTCGGCTTTATCGGGTTGCTGAACGCCCTTTCAAAGTTCGATCCCGAAGCCGGCGTGCGGTTCAACACCTACGCCACGTACCTCGTCGGCGGTGAGATCAAGCACTACCTCCGCGACCGCGCCCAAACCATCCGTCAACCAGCCTGGCTCCAAGAACTCCGTCATCGCGTCGGCAAGGCCGGCGCCCTCCTCCAGCAGGAGCTCGGCCGAACCCCCACCGAGCGCGAGATTGCCGACTCGCTCGGCGTGAGCGAGACCGCGGTTCGCGAGGTCGTCCAGACCCAGGAGATGTTGCGGCTCACTTCCCTCGACGCCGGCTTTGCTGGAGAGGACGACGCCGAGACCGAGCTCGAAGGGCTCGATACCGCCGCGTTCTGCCCCGAGCAGCTCAGCGTCGAGGACCGACTTGTGCTCGAGGGCGCCCTCAAGCAGCTTCGCGAGCTGGAGCGGCAGGTGCTCGTGCTTTTCCACTTCGAGTCCCTCAACCAGACCGAGATCGCAGCCAAGCTGGGCATCTCGTGCAACTACGTTTCCCACATCCTCCGCCAGTCGCTTGCCAAGCTCCGCAAGATCCTCAGCAAGGAGGAGGAAGCCGATCGGATCCTCCGCCGGGCCAGCGGCGTCGCCAACTACGACTTGATCGATCCCGTCACCGGCGCCTATACGGAGGCGTACCTCCACACGCGCTTAACGGAAGAACTGCACCGGGCCTCTGGCGAAAACCTGATGGTCGCGCTCGTGCTCGTCGACTTCAAGGGCCTTGATGCCCTCGCCCGCTTCTATGGCGAGGTGAGTGTGACCGACTTCATGGCCGACGCGGCGGACTTCTTCAAGTCGAACCTTCGCCTGCTGGACACGGTTTCGGTATGGGGCGAGTCTGGGTTCGGCATCATCCTTCCCGAGACCGGCCACAAGGTCGCCCTTGTTCGACAGCGCCTCATTCAGCGCCTGATCGAGTGGATCAACGGCCGATACGGCGCCAACGGGAGCGTTCAGCTCGAGCTAGGTCAAGCCTCCGCGCCCAAGGACGGCTCGACGGTCGAGGCGCTTCTCGCGGCGGCCATGCCGGCGCCGGTAAGCGCGGCGGCGGAAGAGATCGCGAAAGCCGCCTGAAAACCTATCCCGCTCCAGGCGACCGCCACCACGCGAGCGCCTTCCAGGTCGTCGGGTCATAGAGCCACGCCTTCGTCGGGCGTTTGCCGCCCTCCCAGATCACGAGCGTGTCCTTCGCTCGGCGCACGTCGGCCCCCTCAGGCAAATCGAATACCGCGCCGCTCGTCAGCTCGGCAAGAACGTGTCCGCCGCCGTCGTTGGTGCCTTCCGCGACCGGGGGCGCCTTGGCATCGAGCATCCTCCAACGCGTCGGCGACTCGGCGGCATCGGCCCGGGCGCCGGTGACGAGGTCGACGGTCCCGGCGGCAAATGAACCGTGCTCGGTCTTCTCGATGAAGGCGGCGACGTCCGCGGAGACGGCAGCCGCGTACTTCACGCCCTCGCCGAGAATGTGGAACTCGGTCTGCTGCGTATCCGGCCGGTATGACCACTGGCCCCACTGGGTGCCCTCGTGGATCAGCACGCTGACCCCCTTGGGCCCCGCCACCAGGTTATCCGCGATCTGAACGGTCGAGAAGGAGAGCCCGGGCAGCACCGCGATCGCCTTCGCGGCCGGATCGCTCTCGGAGAGATCGACGCTAACGAGCGCCTCGAGCCATGGCTGGCCCGGCCGGTCCTCCCACCGAAGAACGAAGTACACGGTCTTGCCGAACCGGCGCGAACCGCTGACGGCGGCGGCCTCCAGCTTGCGGCCGGCGTGGACGGCGTCGAGGGTGCCGACGATCGCATCGTGCGTTCGAAGTCGGGGGCTCGTGGGGATCGCACGAAGTCGGGTCGACTTCGCGTGGGATCCGGATCGGATCGTAAGCCCCCGCTCATCCCAGATCACGAACTTTTGGTCGGAGCGGTATTCGACCTTGGTTCGCGGGCTCGGTTTCGGCGGATCGATCGGGACGTGCTCGGCTGTCTTGCCCCGGGTTACGATGAACGCGCCTTCCGCGAAGGCGAGGGTCGTCTTCGGCGCGTGGAGAACGGCGCCGGCCAGCACCCAAAGCAGCGGCGTATACGTCATGCTAGTTGTACGGCCCGGAGGGCCATCTGGAATCCCAGTGTACTGCCGCGACTGCCCTCGCTACGACGATGAAGCCCGCCGGTGCCGGGACGGCAAGGTCAACCCGCAGCACTGGGAGACCGCGGTTTCCGTTGCCCAGGTCTTAGGGCTACGCTCGATTTGCGTTTTCAACGACTTTCGGGAGCGGCTCGTCCAGTCCCGGAAGGAGATCCCCTCCTCCCCGCGCGGTCGCTAACGCCTCCGGTACGCTGGAGGCATGGCATCGCCAGAGTTGCGCCGTCTTTGGGCGCTCCACGAGATCGACGCGCAGATTCTGGAGTTGCGGCGTCGGGCGGCGCGCCTCGATGCCGGATTCGCAGAGACGAACAAGCTCAAGGAGCTGGAGGCCAAAGACGCCAAGGAAGGCGAGACGGCACGAGCCCTCGTCGCCGAGCAGCTCGACACCGAACTCAAACAGCGCGGCTACGACGAGAAGATCAAGAAGTTCGAGAAGCAGCTTTTCGGGGGCTCGGTCACCAGTTCGCGCGAGGTGGAGTCGATCCAGAAGGAGATCGCGATGCTCAAGCGGCAGCGGGACGCCCTGGACGACCGCCTGCTGGAGCTCATGGACGAGGTGCCGCCCGCGCAGGCGCTGATCGAAAGCCTCGCCGCCGAGGTGGCGACGGCAAAGCAGTCGCTCTCGGAGAAGCGGCAGCTCGCAGTGGTCGAGAAGGGCAAGATCGAGGCTGCTTATAAGGCGGTGGTGGCCAAGCGGGAGGAGGCGAAGCGCCTCGTTCCACCCGGGCTCCTCAACCGGTACGACTCGATTTCCAAGCGCCACGAAGGGGTCGGAATGGCCGAAGTGGTGAAGGGCAAGTCATGCGGGGCGTGTGGAACGCTCCTGCCTGCCCGGACGATCCAAGGAGCATTGGAAGGCACCATCATCACGTGCGAAAGCTGCCACCGAATTCTGTACTACACGGCGGGCGTCGCCTAGGCGTAGAAGACACCCATGAGACGGCACCCCATGTTGATGGCCGCATTGGTCGCCCTGCTGGTGGGGGGCTGCGCCAAATTCCCGACAAGCTCGACCGGCGCAACCACCAAGCGGATTACGTTCACGATGACGATCGCCGGAGGGTTGAACCCCAACTACGTTTACATCGTTGCCCTGAACCCCTCGGTCGAGGTGAACCCGACGACCACGGGGCCGGTCCCGGTCGTGGCGGCCCCGTGGGGCAACGGCTTCGTAGCCGGAGGGTGCACCTACTTTGTGCAATGGATCCCCTCGCAGTCGCCTGACTACGGGATCTTCAAATTCACCGATTCGACCCTCAATAACTTCGTGCAAACCGGGGTGCCCGTGACCTACGTGGACCCGCAGAGCGGCGGCCACGTGCTCAACTTCACCATAGACCTCAGCCAGATCGCCGACTCCGCGGACACCGCCAACCAATATCAGTCGCTCCAGGTGAATTTCCTGACGATGGACCGAACGCCGCGTGGCTCCAGCGGGGGGAGCAAGAACTGGGACGCCATCGGCGACGGCAACAATCCTGGCCAGATCAACGACTACCTCACGATTCCACTCCGGACCGACGGAACCTACAACAACGCGTTCTATAGCGGTATCGAGCCGACCGGAGACGTCGTGAGCGACGGGGACCCCGCGCTCGACATCACCGACTTTTCGGTCCAAGTTCAGGGATAGCCGTGGCGGTTCGCCGGATCTACCTGGACTACGCGGCGACGGCGCCGCTTCAACCCGCCGCGCGCGCCGCGATGGAGCCCTGGCTTACCGAAGGGTTCGGCAACCCGTCGAGCCTGCACGCCGAGGGGCGAGCGGCAAAGGATGCGATCGACGTGGCGAGAGAGCAGGTGTCGTCTGCCTTACGATGCGAGTTCGGGGAGGTCATCTTTACGAGTGGCGGAACCGAAGCGATCAATCTGGCGCTGATTGGTACCGCGCTCGCGGCATCCGGCGGAAGCCGAAGCCGGATTTTGCTCGGGGCGACGGAGCATCACGCCGTCCTCCACACGGAACCGCTCTTGGCTGCGCTGGGATTTCATGTCGAAGTGGTCGGTGTCGATCGGTACGGCCGGGTCGACTTGGATCGTCTTGAGGGGAAGCTGGCAGACGACGTGCTGCTGGTATCCGTGATGTTTGCAAACAACGAGTTGGGAACGTGGCAGCCGGTGGAGAGGATCCGTGGGATGACCTCCGCGTACGGAGCGCTGTTCTTCTGCGACGCCGTGCAGGCATTCGGATTGCCGGAACCGGGAGGTAACCGTTGGTCAGTAGGGTCGCTGGGCGCCGATCTTGTCTCGGTATCCGCCCACAAAGTGGGCGGACCGAAGGGGACGGGGGCGCTGTACGTGAGGGCGGGAACGAGAATCAAGCCCCTCCTGCCAGGCGGAGGGCAGGAGCGCGAAATGCGGTCGGGGACCGAGAATGTGGCCGGCATTGCCGGCTTCGGCGCCGCGGCAGCCAGGCGAGGAAACGAAGGCGGGCGAGAATTGGCGCGAGATGCGTTCGAATCTTGGATTGGAGGCCGGGCGGAACGCTCGGTCCCATCGGATATCCCGACGCTCCCGGGAATCCTTCACTTGCGGGTACCGGGCGTGCTCGCGGAGACGATTCTGATCCGACTGGACCGAGCAGGTGTGAGCGCAAGCAGTGGTGCGGCGTGTTCTTCGGGTTCGATCGAACCGAGCCACGTTCTGGCCGCGTGCGGATACTCGGCCGCTGAGGCAAAGGAAGGTCTCCGGTTTTCCTTCGGTGACACGACCACCGTCGACGATGCCGAAGAAGCGGGAACCCGATTCAGCGAGATAGTCGACGACCTCAGGGTCGACCGAGCCAGGTAGCTTGGAGTCCGATGCCCCTTCCCATCGAAGCTCTGACCCCGCGAGAAGTCGTCGCCGAGCTCGACCGCTACGTGGTCGGCCAAAGCGCGGCCAAGCGTGCGGTCGCGGTCGCGCTCCGGAACCGGTACCGGCGCCAGCAGCTTCCGGAAGCTCAGCGGGACGAGATTGCGCCGAAAAACATCCTGATGATTGGACCCACCGGGGTTGGAAAGACCGAGATCGCCCGGCGGCTGGCGCAAATTGCAAAGGCGCCGTTCGTGAAGGTCGAAGCCACCAAGTTCACCGAGGTCGGCTACGTCGGGCGCGACGTCGATTCTATCATCCGGGATCTTGTGGCCCAGTCAGTGCGCATGGTCGAGGCCGAGCGGACCGAGTTTGCGCGCGGCGCGATCGAGGCGCACGTCGAGGAGCAGCTCGTCGACCTGCTCTGCGACGACGTCTGGTTTCGAGATCCCGTTCCGCTCTATTCATCCGCAGGGGAAGACGAGGTCGGACTGGCGGACGACGACGCGCGAGACGCACGTCGGACTCAGTTCCTGGACGAGCTTCGCGAGGGCAAACACGAGGATCGCGAGGTCGGAATCGAGGTCGAAGAGTCGGGCAACCCGTTTGTCCAGGTCTTTACGCCGGGCGGAATCGAGGAGATGGGGCTCGACGGGGATGCGATCAGCGGGGCATTCGGCTCCCGCAGGCACACCCGGCGGGTCAGCGTGACTGAAGCCCGCTCGATCCTCTTCGAGCAGCTTGCCAAGCGGGAGGTTGACCCGACCTCCGTTCGACGCGAAGCGATTCGGCGCGCCGAACAGACGGGGATGGTCTTTCTCGATGAGATCGACAAGGTGGCCGGGTCCAACTCGCAAACAGGGCCCGACGTCTCACGCGAGGGCGTGCAGCGCGACCTCTTGCCGATCATCGAGGGCTCGACGGTCCAGACCAAGTTCGGCCCGGTGCGCACCGACTACATCCTGTTCATCGCGGCGGGCGCCTTCCACAACGCCAAGCCAAGCGATCTGATCCCCGAACTCCAGGGGCGTTTGCCGATCAGGGTGAAGCTCGAGTCGCTCGCCCAAGACGACTTCCGCCGAATCCTCAGTGAGCCGGAGTCGGCGCTCATCAAGCAATATCAGAAGTTGCTCGGCGCCGACGGCGTCCGGCTGATCATCACCGATCGCGCCCTGGACGAGGTGGCGCGTTTCGCGGTTTGGGTTAATCAGACGGTGGAGGACATCGGGGCGCGGCGGCTTCACACGGTGGTCGAGCGGCTGCTCGGCGATCTCCTCTTTGAGGCCCCGGAGGGGGTGAGCGGAGACGTGGAGCTCGATTTTCCCGAAGTCAAACGCCGACTAGAGGACTGGGCGGCCGAAGCCGAGAAAGGCAAGACCCTGTTGTAGGTCTTCGAACCTAGGGACGCAGAAACTTGGAAACCTAGCGACCTGGAAACGTTCTGCCTCGGGTATCTATAATTGGGTTCACTTGACCGACAGGGAGGTGTGGGAATGAACACTCGCCTACTTTTTGCCGGGATCGCGTTGACAGGGATCGTCTTCGCGCCCGCAGCCGGCCGGCAAACGCCGGCATTTACCGATGCCGATCGCGACCGGGTGCTGGCCTTTTGGAAGCCGGACGACCGTTACCGCGTCGCGCCGGCGGACAAACAGGAAGTTCGGCTGACCGTTGCCGGCTCCCAGTGGCTGTTTGCCTACGGCCATATCAAGGGGAGCGGCAAGCTCATTCCGACCGTCGACGCCAAGCCTGGGGGGGCACCCCAGGCCTGGGAAGATTGGATCAACGCGAAAGTCGCGTTCGACCGCGCGCAGGCTCAGGCCGGGATCGACGGCGACGGAGATGGCGGCTCTAAGCAGACGCCCGCCCCCGATCCCGGCCCCTGCCCCGACGACCTCGTAGCCCAGATCGGAGAGCCGCCGAAGCTAGCGGAGGCGTGCACGCCGCAAACCTACGCCATCCGATTCGACGACGTGACGGTGAACTACACGGACCACGTCAAGGTTCGCCCCCGCTACGCCTATTACCGCTTCGCCGAGGGCGTGGCCGATGGCGGCGTCGCCATGCGAAATGTCAGCCCAGACCGGCTGGACCACCTGTTCCGGCTGGCCGGCGTCGACGTGAGCGCGGCCAACGTGATGAAGGCCGTCTCTGCCCTCGAGGGCGGCTTCGAGTCGGTCAACACGTACGACACCGGTTTCGTCTCCGTGGGCTTCATCCAGTTCGCCTCGTTGAAGGCGGGCGCCGGCTCGCTTGGGGGCATGATGCTGCACTACAAGAACGCCGACCCTACCGATTTCGACCGCGACTTCCGCCAGTACGGGGTCGACGTGACCACGACCGGAACCCTCGCCGTCTTGGATCCCGCGACCGGCCACGAGTTCCAGGGCCCTGACGCCAACGCCAAGGTCATCGCCGACAAGCGGTTGATCGCGGTATTCGGGCACGCGGGCGCCCGTAGCGACGCGTTCATCGCCGCCCAGATTGCGGCGGCGAAGGATCAGTTCTATCCCGACGCCGATTCGATCACCGTCACCCTCGGTGGCCAGCCGACGACGGTCAAGGTTGCGGACCTGTTTCCGTCGGAAGCCGGAATGGCGACCCTTATGGACCGCAAAGTCAACACCGGAAAGCTCGATCCGCTCGCGGCGGTGGTCCAGCGCGTGGCGGATGCCCACAGCGTGACCGCCTTGGTCGACCTCGTTCAGTACGAGGCGGACATCATCAGGCAGCTCAAGTATCGGCGCGACTATCTGGCGGATGCGACGCTTTCCCAGCCTGGCGGCGAGAACGCGACGACCTCTCGCCATGGCGGACACCGAGGCTCGTAGTCGACGACCCCTACAACCTCACGACCCTAGCGGGTGTTCCAGCTTCGCCAGTAGTCCGCGTCCTCGAGCTCGAGGGCGTGGCGGGTGAGCTTGAACGGGTGGAACGTATCCACCATCACCGCGAGCTCCTTCGTCTCCTTTGCGCCGAGGGAGGCCTCGACCGCGCCCGGTTGCGGGCCGTGGGGAATCCCTAGCGGGTGGAGGGTGATGGAGCCCTCCTCGATCCCCTTCCGCGAGCCGAACTTGTCGTTGACGTAGTAGAGCACCTCGTCGGAGTCGACGTTCGAGTGGTTGTACGGCACCGGGATCGCTTCCGGGTGGTAGTCGAGCATGCGCGGGCAGAACGAGCAGACCACGAAGTTGTGGCCGGCGAACGTTTGATGGATCGGCGGGGGCATGTGGAGCTTTCCGGTGATCGGCATGAAGTCGTTGATGTTGAACGCGTACGGGAAGACGTAGCCGTCCCAGCCGACCACGTCGAGCGGATGGTACGGGTGGGTGTACAGGGTCAGCCGGTTCCGGGCCCGGATGAGGATCTGAAACTCGCCCGCATCGGTGTGGACGGGAAGCTCGGTCGGCGCGCGAAGGTCGCGCTCGCTGTAGGGCGCGTGCTCGAGAAGCTGGCCGTACTCGTTGCGGTAGCGGCGCGGAACCTCGATCGGCCCGAAGGAGATAAGCGCAAGCATGCGGACCGGCAGCTTCTTGAAGTTGAGTTTGTAAATCGTGCCGCGCGGAACGACGAGGTAGTCGCCCTCGCTGAACTCGATCGTGCCGAAGAGCGACTCCATGGTGCCCTTGCCGTCGTGAATGAACAGGCACTCGTCGCCGTCCGCATTCTTGTAATAGGTCGACATCTGCTCGGCCACGCAGACCTGGTGCCAGATGACGTCCTGGTTCCCCATGAGCGGGATGCGGCCGGAAACCGCGTCGCCGCACGGCTTGAGGGCTTTGGTCTTGAGGTGCCGATGGCGCAGCGGCTCATCCTCGAGATAGTCGGGGGCGATGCTGCCGACGTCCTCCCACTTGGAGACCTCAGTGGGGAGGTTCAGATGGTACAGCGTCGACATCGGGCCGCTGAAGCCGCGGGTCGAAAACACCTGTTCGGCGTAAAGCCCACCGTCGGGTCGGCGGAACTGCGTGTGGCGGCGGCGGGGAAGCTCGCCCAAACGGACGTATCGAGACATCTTCGTTCTCCCGAGTCGGCGCTAACCGACCGATGATTCAGTCTACTCGTGGAAGTCAGGAGAGTCAGGAGAGTCAGGAGAGTCAGGGAGTTTCAAAATTGCCCCTGTGGAAGATCGGTTATCCTACCGATAAGTGAAATGAGCGACTCCGCCAGAACGGCGGACGACAGAAAAAGGCAAGGCCGGGGTGACCCGGTTCACGCAAAGCCTAGGGTCTCAGCGCTCGCAAGCTTCGGCCGGCGAGCAAACAACCGAGACAGCCGGGTTACCTGTCTGACACTCGCCTGGAGTTAAGGCCAATGCGAATATCAGACAACGAAGTGAAGAAGATTCTCTCCCAGTCCGCTGACATGGGTGCTCATCCCGGTCACGCGCAACTCGTGGAAGAGATCAAGGAAATTGGCGCAGAGGCCGAACGCCGTGCCGACGCCCAGCTCGTGAAGCAGGTGGTCCAGGACGTGGTCCAGACCCCCGACCGCGAGGAGATGATCGCCGATTTGCGAGCCCGAATCGAGGCCGGCACCTACAACCCATCCGGGGATGAGATTGCCGATGCGATGATTCGTCGCTCGATCGCCGACCGAATCAAGTAGAGCCGCTCACCAAGTGGCGAACTCGAATTCCGGCCGCAACCGCGGCCGGAATTCGCTGTTTAAGGGGCGGGTCGCGTTAGCGCTTCATTGACCACGCCCACGTACCAGGCCCCGTCCCGGCTCTCGGGCCGCTCGTGCCAATCGTAGAGGTAGCCGCTCACGAGGGATGCCTCCGGCAGCCGCTCCATGAGCCCGTGGGAAGGAAGCCACGCCTCCGTGAGCACCGGATAGAAGTCGGACGGCATCGGGGGCTGCATGAGAAGGTAGTCGTCGGAAACGTCGACCACCACGATCCGCGTCAGGTTGTATTCCCAGAGGTTGCCGGCGAGGATTGCCATGAGGTTCTGTGGTTCAGGACGATCCCGCCGCGCGCTAAGCCGCAGGTTTCAGGCTAATTCGGACCGACCCTCGGATTCAGATCGACGTCGGGAAGCGCGCTCAGGGGCCCCTCCGGCAACGCGTCTTTGGGCATCTTTGCCGCTCCCGGACGGTCGACTTTGAACGGCAGGAGCACGGTGACCCGGCGGTTCTTGTCGGCGAAGGGATCCTTCGGGTCCTTCAATTGGGTATCCGCCAACCCGCGT
>DATGIR010000069.1:0-4920 GCA_035295605.1 Fimbriimonadaceae bacterium
GGTTCACCTCGCCTACCGGGCTGAACACGTGGATCACGAACCCTCTGCTCGCGTGCTGCACGGCCGGTAGAAGCATGTCGAGCTCGGCGATCTGAATCCCCAGATTGCCGGAGTAGGGTGAGAGGGCCATGGGCGCGAAGGAAACCGGATGCGCGGTTGGCGCGGCCTGAGCCTCCGCGTGCCGGTATAGCATCACCCCTCCCGCGATGAGGGCGACCGCCCCTAGCGCGGCGAGCCGGGCGCGACCGCTCCGAAGCATGCCTTTGTCTTGTTTCACGTGTTGACTCCTTGCTCGAATCCGCCGAGCACTCAGGAGTGTAAGGGCGCTTTCGCGTTTCTCCAACAGTGGCCGAGAAAAGAGCCGCGAACGATATACGTTTCGGCAACGATAACCCCACGCTGCATACCGCCCACGAACCCGGAGATTTCGTACTACAATGTTCGCCATGCCAAGGCCGGCCGGGTTCGCGAAGGTGAAGACGATTGTCTCGTACGAGGTATGGGCGGCGAGGGACTACTTGTTGCCGGCCGTCAACCCTGACCACTTTGGCAACAAAATTCGGCTCGGGCTCGAGTGGATCATCGGTGTGGTCGGCGCAACCGGCGCCGCCATCAAGGCCAAGCCCGAGCTGTTATCCGGGCTGCACAGAACGGTGCCGCAGGCACAGGCGATCGCCGACAACCTGCTCATAGCGGTTGGCATCGCGGTGATCGCGCTACCGTTCCTCCAGAAGATCCGCGAGTGGATTCTCGGGAAGCAGGTGAAGTACCTGAGCAAGCAGGTTCAGGTGGTCCTCAAACTCCAGTGCAACTGGATCGCTTGCGCGAAGAAGGTTGTTGAACGGATCACGGCGGTCTCGGCGAAGCCATCGGGAGATCTCTGGAAGGATGTTCGACCGATCGTCGAGGAGATCCTGGGCCATTGTCAGATCGCCTGGACTGAGATTGTTGGAACTGGTGATGATCGAGACGTGGAGGTCGCCTTGTTGAGCGCTGCAGACGGAAAGGTGAAGCACACGATGTTCACCTCGCCGGGGCTAACCATCAATGCTGCATTGCTCCAGCAAATCCTCGAGGCGAACAGTTCCCCCGTAGTCGAGAAACTGCGGGCGATGAAGGGCCACCTCCACGTCGAGCCCGACCTTTCGCGCGATGGGCTGCGAAAGCAGCCGCGCTGCGCCTGGCCCGACCCGGAGAACGACGACCCGCGCGGATCGTTATTGTTCTTCGCAGTGACGAAGTTGGAACAACGAACCAAGGATCAATTGGTGTTGTGCGTGCGTTGCACTGAGCCGCGCAAATTCCGCAACGCTGACAGTGAGTGGTACGAACGCGAGCTCCGATACTTTGGAGAGTTGATTGGTGCGGTCCTGACCCATGTGGGCTCACTGGTGACGCCGGCGTCTAGGCACAGTAGAAGAAGCAGAAAGGAAGAAGAACCTGATGTACAATGACCCAGTGAACACCGCAGCCGTGCTCCCGGCGCCGATCGAATACAACCACGACGTCGTCAGGCAGGCGCGCCTCGATATGGAGTCGGAAGTTCAAAAGGTCGTCGAGGAGAAGCTGGCGTCGGATAACCTCTCTTCGACGGTGAGGAAAGCCCTCCAGAGCCTGATCGTCAAGCCGGAGTAGCCGGCTCTTTTGTTGCATTCCAGGGGATCGTTTGGCCCAGTCGGCTGACGATTCCTTTTCGTTTTTGGCGAAAGTCCCGTGCGTCTCCTCTCCCCCCGGGAGAGGTCCGCGAAGCGGGGTGAGGGCGCCTTGCACCCGACTACGTGCGTCTCCTCTCCCCCCGGGAGAGGTCCGCGAAGCGGGGTGAGGGCGCCCGTCGCCCGCCGCCGCCAATATCGCTCAGTTCACGTAGTCGGTGATATCGATGCCGGTGATCGTGACCGCGACGCCCCGCACCGGAAGCAAGGAGACGGTCCACTGGCCGCCGTTGTTCGGAGAGATGACGGCTACAACGTGCCCGTGCTGGGGCTTGACCACTGTCACTTTGTATTCGTCTCCGAGCTCCACCTTGGGGCCGGTCATTGAAATGTCGATGACAAAGAACTGACCCTGCGTCACCGTGTGCCCAATGTAGAGGGCGCTGGAAGGGGAGTCTCCCAGCCGGATGCTGTTCGTCGCGAAGTTGACGTCTAGGCCGGAGCCGGCCACGATCGTGCCCGACGACTGGCCGGACGGGGCGCCGAAGTGCCATTCACCAACGGGTTTCGCGGTCTTCGAGCCGACGCTGACGAGAATGGCTCGCCGCTGGGCGGCGTTCAGCGGCCGCGGAGCGATCACCTTCCGCGTAGGCGGAACTCCGGCCGTCGGAGTTCGAATGATGAGGGGCGAAAGGTCGCCGGGCCGTTGAATGGAGACGGCGCCAACGGCAAGACCGGCGCCGGTTGCGATGAGGGCGAGCTTGCCGAAGTAAGCCATGGTGGCGTCAGCCTACAGCGACGACGCCCTCTCCTCTCCCCCCGGGAGAGGTCCGCGAAGCGGGGTGAGGGCGCCCTAGAAACCTACGACCCTGCTCTCCCGCCTCCCGTTCCGAAACCAAATGAGCCGAGACCCATCCCTCGAAAACCGCACGCGCTCGGCCCCCCACGAATTCCGGATCCGGACGACGCGCCGCCGCTCCAGGTCCACGACCGCCAGTGTCCCCCGCCATTTGTCGTTTTTGCCCCGCGAGGAATAGCTCTCCACGTACCTCCGGCTATCGCGCGACCAGGCGACGATGTAGCGGCAGTCGAATTCGTGGAGTTCCGGTTCGACCAGCTCTCGCCCTCGCCTCACATCGACGAGTGTCGTGGAGCGTGCATCGTTCGGGCCGCAAAAGTAGGAGATCATCCGCCCGTTCGGCGAGAACGGATCCCAACCCGTGTTCACCACGCACTGGCCCTCGAACCGCGGTCGCAGCGAAGGGTAGTTCAGCAGCACCGGCACAGTCCCGTGTTCCTGGTCGAAGGCGACCGCGAGGACGTCGCCCCGCGGCGACCACTGGGCCGAAGAACCGTGCCCCAACCACCGTTTCCGCCCCGGCGGACCCTCGACGAGATAGAGGTCGCTCGTCCAAATCTGCCCCTGTTGAGACGCCAAAACGACGATCTTCGCCCGCCCGTCCGGCGCGCGGACCACCTGATCCACCCGCGCCGTCCTCCTCGGGTTGGAAGTCGCCTGGCCGCTTGGGCCGCACCGCACCCGATAGACCTGCTCGCCCTTGATGAAGGCGATCTCGTACTGTCGGGCGGCCGGAGAGACCAGGAGGAGCAGCGCGACCGCAAGCATTTCTCAATCGTATCAAACTCTCGAAAGTGTTAAGACATCTGTCAAGAAGGGTTTCCGATACCCGTCGACAGGGCTAAGATAGTCACATGCGGAAAGTCTTGTTTGGCTTGTGCTTGTTGATGTTGAGCGCCTTCGGGTCGTGCGGCCACTACGCCGTGACATTCTCCGGGGGGACGATCAACTACACGGTATTTGGAGTCCCGCAAACCGGTCACTTCAACACCACTGGCCAGGCGAACGAGACTTATCAGGGTTTTGTCAACATAGTGACCGGAGACTCCGGGACGGTGAGCGGCCCAATTACGGCTACGTTCACATGGGTGCCTGATACCCAGGGCGAGCCGACCCCGAGCAGCGTCCTTATCCTCGAAAGCGCAAACGCCGAGTGGCAAAGCGATCCCGGCGCCGGATTCGTCGACGACGGCTACGGGGACGCGCCGACAACGGGCTTTAACTTCGACCACTCGCTTGAAACGGATACCTCGTATCGATTCAATTGGACCCGAATCGATAATCCTGCAAGCATGTTCGACGTGCCGATCGGCGCGAGCGCCTATGCCCAAGTGGCGGTGCCGTTCAATGGCTCTTGGAACGCTTACATCAGCCTAACATTTACGGTCCACCCGATTTCGATCTCCCTGACGGGTCCAACCGGCGGCGACGGGAACGGCAACTTCCTATTGGGGCAACAGGCTCAGTTCACCGCCAAGTCGGGCGAAGCCTACGTCTCCGGCTACCTTGCCGGAGCAGCATGGACCCTTAGCGGCTGCTCCCCGTTTAAGGCGTTCAGCTACACAATGCCGGTAACGAGCCCTCCCGTCAGGAGCACCGGCCAAGTAACTCAACTGGGTACCGCCGACTACGGCAATGAGACGCTGACCGCCTGCTTTGCAACCCCTGGGACCGTGTCGGCGTTGCGAATGATCTCTGAACACGGAACATCCTCCGGCACCTGGAGCGCGAACTACCAGTTTCCGTTCACCGAAGCGGCTACGGTTCTCTCCCCGACCGTCAACGCTTACTCGTACATTTACGACGGCACGTGGACGATCGTTCAGGCTCCGGATTCGAACTCTCCGGGGTTTGTCCGAATAACCGATGCGAGCGGCGGCACCGGCTCGACCTCTGGCGAAGCCTTCCAAACGAGCGTGAGCCTGCCGCAGAACTGGCAGGGGAGCACGACGGGCTCGAAGTGGAACGTCGTCCAACTGATTTCTTTCGGCAGTGGCAGCTCCGCAACCACTCGGACGTTTAATGGAGTGACGCAAACCTTTTACGCGTTCGACGGAACCTACAACAATGGAGTACCGGCAAACACCTACACCTTGGGATTGGACGACACTCTCCCTTACGAGCCGCCGATCCCATCGAGTGGCAACTCATGGCCCGATGGCTACTGGCCGGTGGACGGCGTGACGCTCGGGGCGTGGAACGACACCCCCGGGTTCCCGTTGGATCAGGGCATGACCGACGAGTGGATCCGTATGACGTTCACGGACTACGTCATGTATCTGGCCCCGGGAACGGGCAGCCAATTCGTCCCCATCCAAAGCGTTCAGTGGCACTGGTTCTTCCACATCGTGCTCGCGAACGGGCAGTGGGCGTCTGGACCGCAGCTCGTGGCCCACCAGGTATGGCACA
>DATGIR010000070.1:0-2515 GCA_035295605.1 Fimbriimonadaceae bacterium
GTCGGCGGGTGCTCGCCCCAATCCTCGGCGACGAGCTTCCCGTCGAGCTTGAGACGATAGCCGTCGTCGCCGGTCACCGCGATCGTGTATTCGCCATCGCTTGGCGCGACCAAGAATCCGCTCCACCGGGCCGAGAAGTGGTAGGGGTGTACGGCGGGGTCGGGTGAGGTGCCGTCCCAGACGTTGTCGATGTTAGGCTCGGTTCGAGAGATGACGGCCGGGCCGCTGAGGTCCTGGTTGTTCCAGTATTCGGCCTTCACGCCCGGTTGCCCGCCGGGGGTCTGAAGGGCGCCGGCCGGGATGGCGGGAACACCCTGCGACGATCCCTTGCCGACGCCGCCGACAAAGTCGAACTGGGTCTGCGGCGATTCGGATTTGAGGCCGTCGAGGAAGCTGCGCCGGGGGCCGGGAGAGCCGCTATAGCCTCCGAGCGGGGTGGGTTTGTTCGCGACGTCACCGAGAACCACGATGCGCTTGGCGGACTTGCTGAGAGGCAGCACGTTTCCTTGATTCTTGAGGAGGGTCATGGCCTTTCGGCCCGCCTCCAGGGCAAGCGCCTGGTGCTCGGGGGTGTTGGCGAGCGCTGCGGCCTTGGCGGGCTCGACGAAAGGATTGTCGAACAGGCCGAGCTCGAACTTAACGCGGAGGATGCGGGAGACCGCGGTATCGATCGTCTTCATCGAGACCAGATGCTTGGAGACGGCATCTTCGAGCGGCTTGCCGAAGATGCCGATGCTCGGGTGATCGGCGTCCATGCCGGCGGTCAGCTGCAGGGCTACGGCTTCGGCGGGGGTTGCCGACTGATGGAAGGCGTAGAAGACGTTTTCGGCGGCGCCCCAGTCCGAAACGACGTACCCTTTGAAGCCCCATTCGCCGCGCAGGATGTCGGTGAGCAGCCACTTGCTATCGGCGGCGGGGACGCCGTTGACGGCGTTGTAGCTGCACATCACGCTGCGGGCGCCGCCTTTCTGGAAGGCGGCTTTGAAGGGAGCGAGATAGATTTCGCGGAGGCTGCGCTCGGAGATTTGGACGGAGTGGCTGTCGCGTCCACCGTCCCACACGTTCGCGACGTAGTGCTTTGGGGTGGTGACGACGCCGGCCTTCTCGAGGGCGCTGATGAAGGCGACCGCCATCTTGCTCGTAACAAGCGGGTCCTCGCCGTAGGACTCCTCGACCCGGCCCCAGCGGGCGTCGCGCACGACGTTGATGACGGGCGAAAGCACCTGGCGGATCCCCTCGGCATGGTCCTCCTGGGCAATGACCTGAGCGCACGAGTGGACGAAGTCCGGATCCCAGGTAGCAGCGAGGCCAATGGCCTGCGGAAAGCTGACGTGGCCGGGGTTGATGAGGCCGTGGAGCGACTCCTCGTAGGGGATGATCGGGATGCCGAGGCGGTTTTGCTGACCCAGACGTTGAAGGTTGTTGAGGGACTCGGCGAGCTGGGCCGGCTGCTGGCCGCGGATGTTGGCGACGGTGAAGAAGCCGAAGCCGGTGGTTTTCAGGCGGTTCTCGAAGGCTGCGGGGTTACCGTCGGCGCGGAGCTGGTTGAGCTTCTCCTCGATGGTCATGCGCTTCAGGAGGTCCTGGACGCGCGCCTCCACGGGGAGGCTCGGGTTCTTGTAGGGGGCGTCTTGGCGGGCAGCGAGAAGGAGCAGTAAGGTGAGCATGGCAATGCGCGAGGTGCGATGCCAGTGTTACCCGGATGTAGATTGTATGGTCGTAGGGTCGTAGGGTCCTAGGGTTGTAGCTCTCTAGGTGCGGCGGGCTTTTTTTGAGGGGCTCGGCATAATTCCGTTCCTGCGCACGTGTCCGCCGGTGAAGGCGCCCGCCAGCGCGCAGATCGTTATCACGAGGGCGAGCATGACGAGCTCGGGGCCGGGGTTGACGTGGGACGTCGGATCTTTGGCGAGGTCGCGGCGGATGGCGGCGATGTCGCCGAGGAGCACGCCGAGGGTGACGGGGATCGCCCACCGCCAGGGGAGTTTGGGCGAGGCGAACGCGATGCCGCCTGGCACGAGGAAGGCGGCGACGAAAAGGGCGTAGAGCACACGCGCGTTGTGCTCGACGAAGAGGTTCGTGCTTCGGGCCAGTAGGAAGAAACCGACGAACGCGACAAGGGCGGTAAGCCAAGTGGCGACGGATTTCATCAGCGTTGATTGTCGGACGCTTCGCGACAAATATCGGGATTCGGTCACCGGCTGAAGCCGGTGGCACACGTGCTTGGCCCTATCTCCGTTCTTCCATAAACCCCATGAGATTTCCCTCTGGATCCTTGAAGAACACCATCCAAAGTTCGTGATCGGGCATCTTCGCGATCATGTGGGGCTCGTCCACGAAGTTGAGCTCGTCGTTTCCTTCGACGAAGGCGTCGTCGACGCTCGGAACCTTGAAGTAGAGGACGCTATTCCCCTTGGGGGTCGGGTCGCCTTCGGGGCCGGCGAGCATGAGGCGGACGCCGCCGAGATCGAAAAAGGCCAGGTTCGGGCCGGCCGAGAAGAGGAACTTCAGGCCGACC
>DATGIR010000071.1:0-11855 GCA_035295605.1 Fimbriimonadaceae bacterium
AACGCAAACGGCTCGATTGCCACCCCGCCCTCCGTCTCCCTCGGGGGCATCTACTTCGATTCGTCGATTCCGGGGGTCGCGACCATCAAAGCGAGCCTCGACCACGACCTATTCCCGAACCCGCAATCTGTGAACAACGCCGACGCGAAGGCGGTCGCCGCCAACCCGGCTTGGCAGGGCGTGACCCAAAGGGTCGACGTCTACCGCGGAACCGCCAGCATCAGCCTCGACTGCTTCGGTGGCGGCGGCGACGTAGGAGCTGCGGACGGATCGGGGGGTGGTGGCCCGGGAGCCGGCCTCAACTTCATGGTCAGCAAGACCGGCTGGTACGTCATCGGCCAGGTCACACCACCAAGCCCGATTCAACTCGGACAGACTCCGTTCTCGCTGTTCGCGTTCGAGGGAGGCATCGGGCACAACGTGCTGTCCAGCACGGGCAATTACCTGGGCATTCCCACCGTCGACTATCAGCTCATACCGTATCCGCCGGGCGGCACCGCCCCCAGCGACGATTGGATGTTCACCGCCGGCGTTCGGCTCGGCACGACCGACGCCTTCACCGCTTGGGGCGATGTGGTTCTCACGCTGATCTTCGGCAAGCAGCTCTGTGTGGATTTGAGCGGACGGCTCGTGCTCCTGCAGCCGATGTTCGGAACGATCATGCAACCGCTCGACTCCGCCGACAGACTTATCGCCGGCGACATCTACTACGACAGCTCCACCAGCACCTTCAAGGCCGACCTCAACGCCCAGCTCTACTTCCCGACTCAAGCGCTTTACAAACAATCAAGCGTCGGCATCTACGCCAACGGCGGCCTCGAACTCGTTCTTTCGCCGAACGACAAGCACTTCTATGCGGGCGGGCCGATTTCCGACCCCGACCCAACGCAGCCGCCGATCATCCAGAACCCGCTCTCGATTGCCGCAATGGGTATCCAAGGCCCGACCGCCGGCATCACCGCAACGTTCAATGGCGTCCCCACCATGACCGCCGCGGCCGAATTCTCAATCGGGAAGCACTTTTCGGGGTCGGTAGGCCCAGTCAACTGGGATGCGCAAGCCTCTTTCCAGGCCTGGGTCTACGGCCAAATGAAGATGAACCCATTCAGCCTCACGGGCGGGTTGGGAATCAACGGCTCGGCTGACATCACGGTCCACGTGCCGATCTTTGGCGACTTTAACGCCGGCGTCGGCGCGGGTGGCTACCTAATCGGCTACATCGATCCGAGCAAGAACCCGACGGCTCAGTTCACTGGATCGGTTTACGCAAACGTTCACGTTTGCCACTTCAGCAAGTGCATCGACATCAACGTCACGTTCCCCTAACCCGAAGCTCCATGATCCTACTCCCTGTTCTAGTCTCAAGCGCGTTCATGGCCCACGCGGGCCAGATGCCGTCGAACGCAACGCTTCTAGCTGCGACGACGCAAGTGGCGGGCATCGCTAACTTGAAGCTCAACGTCATCAAGCTGCGCTGGGTCATGGACGATGGCTGGTTCCCCAACGGAGGTTTCAACCTCTATCGAAGCGCGCAAGGTGAGTCACCCAATGTGAAGGTGAACACCAACCCGATGAAGCCGGCCAACGTGAACGGCGATCAAATGTTGCCGCTCGCCACGCAGCAGACCGTCGTTGGAAATCAGCCGCAACGGTTCCTAAATAAGACGGCCGGAGCGCGCGTCTCTTCCTCCCAAGCGTTTCGAGCGATCGGATCCACGGCGCACGCTGCCGCCGCCCAGCCCGGAGCTTCCGCTGCCGTCGTTCGCCGCTCGGTAGCGCCTCTCATTCAATCGTTCAACTCCCAGTTGGTCAAGCAGGCGCCTCGCAAAATCTCCAATCCCACGCAGGCGGAGTCGATAGCCGCGGCCAGGTCCCATCTCATCATGGGCGCGTTCATGTCGGATGCTAATGCTCAGGCGGCTGGTCTCGGAATTACCGACGGTCACGGAGCAAACGGCGCCGTCGATGGCGGGTTCTCGGCCGGGGAGAAAATCATTTACACGTTGAAGGCGATCAACAACGGCTCCGAGACTCAAGTCGCGCAAATCACCGTGACGGTCGGCGCCGACGTACCACCCCCGGCCCCGATCGTGGAGGCCCCCGTGCAGATCTCCGACGCCGGGATGACCCTCCACATGGAAGTCCCACCAAATGTGGACGAGGCGAGCTTTGGGGTGCTCTATTTTCAGGTCACCCGCACCGATGCCTCGGAGCCGAACGGAATTCAGGTAGGAAAGGGCGCCATTTTTCCCGCCTACCTCGCCACCGCCAACGGCGAAGTTCCTGCGCTTACCACCTACTTCGATTCGCTCGACGTGTTTCATTTCGGCCCCGTGAGCTACTCGGTCAAGATGGTCGACGGGTTCGGCCGCTCATCTGCCGCGACGACCGTTTCCGGCAACTTTGCGAACCTTGTCGCACCAGCGGCGGTACCTGCCGCGCAGGGGGACGGGGGGATCAACCGCACCTCACAGGGCGCCAATGTGGTCGCCGTCGTTCACTGGATTCCGAGCCCCGATGAGGGCACCCAGACCGCGCCCCTCGGGACGCTGACCTATATGATCATGCGGACCAACGATGACGGCGCCGCCCCGAACTGGTCGTTGGTTGCCAAAGCCGTGCCCATCCAACGCGCCAGCCCAACCGAACTGCATCTTTCAGACCTCACTTCACTCATACCGAGCTTCAACGCCGCGTTCGTCGCTTCATTGCCGAACCCGGAGCTCAACGCCGCGCAAATCAAGCAGTCGGAGGCGCAGGGTATGCAGTCGTGGACGATAGCCCAGGTGGAGGCACGCTTTCCTGGCACGACCAGTGTCATCAACAGCGTCGGGGCCGTGGACGAGTACGCCGACACGACGGTTCAGCCCGACCACTACTACCGATACAAGGTGATCCCTTACTTCACGAAGGCATCCGTGCAGGGCAGCGGCGCCACCAGCCAGGACGTTGGGGTTCCCACCCCGGTCAAACCTTCCGCCCCTGGCGCGCTTTACGCCGTGGATTCCGACCCGCCGGCGAACCTTCTGTCGATCACCGGCAGCGCGACGAACGTGCTTCACATCCAGCCGACCAACGGTGTGTGGACGGTGGGCGGCAAGGCCGCCTCCGAGGGTTCCATCGCGGGAGGGCGCTCCCGCTTTGGAAAGTACGGGAACGTGGCCAAAGGGGTCATCGGCAAGCTCACACGCAGCGTTCCCGACAACTACGGCCGGATGGAAACCCTTTCTTGGAGCAACGTTCAGTACACGTCGGCGCTTACGTTCGACGTCTACCGCGCCAACGGAAGCGGCTTTACCGCGAAGACGGCCGTCGACTTGAGCAGGGACCAAGGGCTGCGTGCATCCGCCGAGGGGGCGGGGGGCCAACGAAAAACTTTTGGGAAGCTGAAGGAACTGGTCGGAGTCGGCCAATTCAAGGCTGCGAACATCAAGCTCACCTACACCGTGGACACGCCTCCGGCGGCGAGCGCCTACGTGAAGATCGGCCAGACCAAGCCGGGCGAGTACAAGTTCGTGGATCTGATCCCCCGCACCTTTGCCAATACCTACTACTACTATGTGGTGCCGCGGAACCGGTGGGGCTTGCTGGGCGCGGCGACTCCGCCGACCAGGATCAAAGTGAAGCCGAGCCTGCCGCCGAGCGTGCCCGCCCTCCTCACGGTGGAGGCAACCGCCAACCAGACCGTAGTCGCGACCGTGCAGCCGAACCTGCAGATCGAGGAAGCAACCAAGTACGTGCTCTACCGGCTCTCGATTCCGACGCCGCTGTCCGTGTCGGATTCCTCCGGCGCCCAGGCGACGGTCACGGGCGGCAAGTTCACGGCAGGGGCGCCGCCGAAACACGCCACCGGCACGCGGGTCGGGGGGTCGGTCTTAGGTTTTCCCTTGGTCGCGACGGGGGCTGACACCGGCGGGAGCATCAAGTACGGTATCGCCCGGAAGAACTCGCCGATGTCCGCGATGGCGGTTTACCAGGGCCAGGTGAAGAATGCTTTGTTGAATCATCAGCCGGTACCCGCCGCACCCGCTTTGCTCCAGACGTTGCTGGCGCTCAACACCTACCAACCCGTGGCGACAGTGACCGTGAATCCGGCCAGTACCGCGACGGTGAGTTTGACCGACACCACTGCGCAGCCCGGGAACACCTACGCTTACTACGTGGTGGCGGTGAACTCGCAGAACATGAACTCCGACTCTTCGGCGATATTGGACGCCGAGGTGATGCACGTCTTTGCGAACACACCTATGCTGGCGTCGCAACCCGCATACGACGCGACGAAGCGGACGATCAGCTTTTCGGTTCAGGCGGCGGGAGCGCAGATGTTCGTGGTGGAGCGCTCGCTGAGCGGCCCTCCGGTTATCGGTCCCCCGCCGACCCAATGGACGCAGATCGCCTCGATTGCTGCGAATGCTTCAGGTCAGGCGGTGGTGAGCGACGGGATGGTGCGCAGCGGCGGCCAGAGCTACTATTACCGGGTGAGTGCGTTCGATGCGGACGGCAACTCCTCGGCCCACACCGTCAACGGATCGACGGTCGGCTACCTGATGGTGACGGGCAAGACGACTTAGCTCGGTAGACTCCGGGCCCCATGCTCACGCTTGCGCTCCTGCTCGCCCTCGCCGGCACCAATAACGACTCCACTTACGGCGAGAAGATCAAGCAGTACACCACCGAGCCATTCTTTCTGACTCCGCTCGTCGATCACCTGCCGATCGCCCCCGGTATCCCCACCCCGGACGCCGTCCTCGGCCACATCGTCGGCGCGCCGGACGTGCTCGACTACGCGGCCGACATTCACAAATACTTCCGCGCCCTCGAGAAGGCATCCCCCCGCATCCGGGTGATGAGCATGGGCAAGAGCGAGGAAGGGAGGGAGATGATCGTCGCCTTCGTCTCCGACGAGGCAAATCTCCAACGTCTCGACCAAATTCGAGGGGCCAACGCGACCCTCGCCGACCCGCGCAAGATCTCAAGCCAAGCCCAAGCCGACGAACTCATCGGCAAGACGGTGCCGATCTACTGGGCGACCGGCGGCATGCACGCCCCCGAAACCGGCCCGCCCGAGATGCTCGCCGAGCTCGCCTACCGTCTCATCGCCAGCGACGAGCCGAACATCGCCGCCATTCGCAAGAACGAGGTCGTGATGCTCACGCCGGTCCTCGACGTGGACGGGCGGGAGCGCGTCGTCGACCTCTACCGCTACCGGAAAGCAAATCCTAAGAAGGCGCCGATCCCGCTGATCTGGTGGGGCCACTACGTGGCGCACGACGACAACCGCGACGCCCTCACCTACCGCCTCGCCCTCAGCGAGGCGATGATGAAGACCTACCTCGAGTACCACCCCACGGTGCTACACGACCTCCACGAGTCGGTCCCCTACCTCTATATCTCCACCGGCACGGGACCGTACAACCCGTGGCTCGATCCCCTCGTGGTCTCGGAGTGGCACGACATGGCCTACAACGAGATCGAGCAGATGACCGCTTACGGCGTGCCGGGCGTTTGGACGCACAACTACTACGATGGGTGGGCGGCCTCATACGGATTTTTCGTCGCCCAAGGCCACAACGCCATCGGCCGGTTCTACGAGACGTTTTCCGCGGGCGGCGCCGACACCGGCATTCGCACCGTTCGGACGGAATCCGGCCGCGACTGGTACCGCCCGAACCCGCCCTTCCCGCGCGTGCGCTGGTCGATTCGGGACAACGTGAACCTATCCCAGTCCGCCCTTCTGATGGGCATGTACAAGGTGGCCGAGGAGAAGGAGAAGTTCCTCCGCAACTTCTATCTGAAGAGCAAGCGCTCGGTAGAGAAGGCGCACACCGAAGGGCCGGCCGCTTACGTGCTACCCGCCTCCGCCCGACTCGGCGGCTTCCGGCTCCAGGACATGCTCGGCGTGCTCCAGAGGCAGGGAATCGAGGTCCAGAAGCTCACCCTTGACGAAAAAACGAAGCAAGGGAATTTTCCCAAGGATTCGTTAGTCATACGAATGGATCAGCCCTTCAGCCGCATGGCCGACATGATGTTCGACCAAGGCTACTACAAGCCGAGCGACCCGACCAACTACGACGACACCGGCTGGCAGTTGGGGCCGTTGTACAACTTGCCGGTGGTGCGGGTCACCGACCCGGCGATCCTCGATGCCTCGATGCGGCCGTACGCGGCGCCTGAGCCGCTCCGGTCGGTCGCCAAGCTCTATGCGGTCGCGCCCTCAGCGGACCCCGAGTTCGCTCGACAAGCGATGGCCAACGACGGCAAGATCCTGGATGCCGAGGTCAAAGCGACCGGGCTCGACGGCAAGAGCCTGACTCTGGGAACAGGAACCCTGCTTCTTGACCACGCCCTCGCAATCCCATCCACCCCGCTCAAGGACGTTGCCAAAGCGCCGTCGCACTCCTCAAAGGTGCGGATCGCAGTGGTGCACACGTGGTCGAGCACGCAGGATGAGGGCTGGTCGCGTATCGCGCTCGACTCGATGGGGTTGCCCTACAAGTACGTCTCGCTCCACGAGCTGCGGGATCGAGCCAACCTCAAGGCCGCGTACGACGCCATCTTGATCCCCGAGCCTCGGGCCGCCTCCGGCCAGGCGCTCGTCACCGGGGTTCCGATGCTGGGCGATCCGATACCGTGGAAGGCGAGCAGGGAATACCCGAACCTCGGAGCCCTGGACTCGACCGACGACATTCGCGGCGGAATCGAATTGGAGGGGATACTCCACCTTCGCGACTTTGTCCGTTCGGGCGGCCTACTTATTTGCGTCGGAAGCGCCTGTCGGCTCCCGATCGACTTCGGCCTCTCGCCGGAGGTTCGCATAACCCCGCCGAACGCCTTGAACGCCGCCGGCGGCGTGTTCCGGGTCGTCCGTTCGGACGACGTTTCGCCGGTCCTCGGGGGCTACGGCGACGAGCTCGGCGTCTACTTTAACGGCTTCTCGCTTCCCATTCTCACGACCGTCGGCGGTGGTCCGGGCGGCTTCGGCGGGGGAGGCGGCGGCGGCCGCCGCGGCGGTGGTGGTCAAGGCGGCGGCGGACCCCAGCGCGCCTCCGGGCGCGGCTCGGCCACCGACCCAGACATCATTCAGGGACGTCCGCCGTACACTCCCAAACCGCAATCGGGCGACGTGCCGGAGCGGGGGACGTTCCAGCGCCCGACCCCGCCCCAGCCGCGCGTCTTGCTGCGGTTCGGGCCTATCGACCGCCTGATCATGAGCGGCCTCCTCGATCATGGCGAAGAGCTCGCGGGCAAACCGGCGCTGATCGACTCGCCGCTGGGCAGCGGCCACATTCTGCTGTTCTCGTTCAACCCGTTCTATCGGGGGGAGACGGTCGGCTCGTACGAGCTGGTGCTGAATGCAATTCTTAACCACGCCAATCTTGGCCTTGCCGCGCCGCCTGCCAGCCCCGGATTGCCGGATGACTTCGGTAGTGAGGAGTAAGCGGGAGATGATCTCGCAAGGCAGACCCGCGCCCTTCTCACCCTGTCCACCGTCCTCCTGATAGATCCACTTTCTGTGGAGGCTTTAAGCTTTCACCGATAGTCGGACTACGAGGGCACGAATTTGCAATTGCGTTGCATGAGGGTGAGGATTGCGGTTCTCTGGGGGTTTTTCGCGCTGTTGAGCGCGCTGGGTCGAACTGAGAGCCTGACGATATTCACGTCGAACGATTCGAAGTTTGGCGCGGTTATCACCACGACCGACCGGTCTCCGGACGGCGGCGGCTTCAAGGGCACGGGCTCTATCGTCTTCACCCTCGCCGGGATAAAGCTCCCCGCGATAGGTCCAATGCCCTACAAAGGGCTGATGGTTTCCGGCAGCCAAATCACCGGCGGCACCATCACCACCTCCAAGGACGAGAAACTATCCAACGTCTTCGGCTCCGGACTCGACCTCGTCCTCGCTAACGGCAGCTCGATGAGCCTGAGCGGCAACCCTCTCACGCTGACCCTCAGTGGCGCCGCGTCGATCGTCGCCCCCTTCAAAGACGAGTCCAATAACAGCCTGAAGGCGACGATCTCTCAGTTCTCGATCAGTGCCAACGGCGCCGCTTCCGGAAAGGCATCAATTTCGCTCGCCAAGCCGATTGTGCTACCCGGGGTCTCCGTCAACACTGGCACCTTCAATTTGGCCTTTACCGTGCCCCCGTCCGGGTCGCCGAGCGTAAGTTGGAATTGCCCGAGTGCGCAGGTCTCCATCGGCATGCCCGGCATGACGACCCACGACGACCACGCCGTGGATCTTCAAGCTACCAACGTCTCATTCGACGCCGACGGCCTCCTCAGCTTCAACGCCACCTTCAACGGTCCGCAGCCGATCACGGTTTCGCTGGCCCAGCCGTCGAATTTCAGCCTGAGCCTGACTTACGCCAACGTGGTGATGACCAAATCCTCCATCACCTCCGGCGACTTTAAGGGGAGCCTCACGCTCCCGCCGATGTTCAGCAGCGATAAGTCCGGCAGCACCGGCGATCCGGTAACGATCAAGAACATCGAGGTTAAGGCCGACAGCAGCGGGGTCGTCGTCTCCGCCGGAACCGGGCAGATCGACCTCTATTGGAACGGCTTCCACCTGAAAGTTCCAGCCTCGGGAGGAACTCCCAACTTCATCCTCGATCTCTCCGATAAGTTGGCGGTAGCGGGCGAAGTCAGCCCGGAGGGGACCCCCCTTCCTGCGAGTTGGCAGGGGTTCTTTATCAAGGCGGCCACCCTCGAGTTGCCGGACTCGTTCGGCGGGGGCGCCTCGCTGGACGTCAAGAACATGCTGATCGAGTCGGGCGGGCTGTCCGGCAAGTTCACCGCCTCCGGCGCCGCGCTCGCCAAGCTTTCTCCGCCCGGCTTTCCCGGCAAGATCGACTCGATTTCGCTGACCTTCCTCAAGAGCCAAGTCGCCGACTTCGATGCGGAGGGTGAGATCGCGCTCGGCGGAGACGTCGGCAATATCGGCGTCAAAATCGGCTGCTCCGAGTCCGGCGTCTTCACTTTGAGCCTGAATCAATCGTCCCCGGTCTCGCTCGGGCCGCTTGGGATCGACCTCCAAATAGATCAGGGGACGTTCACCTACGACGGCAAGGGTACTGCGAGCCTCAAGATCACCGGCTCGATTTCGGTTCCCGAGAACGCGGGTGGCCCGCTTGCCTTCCTCAAGGGCGCCGCGTTCGCGGTCAAGGACCTGTCCGTGGACAACCACGGCCATTTCTCCATCACCAGCGCCTGGCTCGATCTTCCACATCCTGCGACGGTGAGCCTCGGCCCGGTCAACCTCGTGCTGAGCCAGATTGGGATCGGGACCGATCCGCAGGGTCGCCCTACCGTTTCGCTCACCGGCGACGTCTCGATCAGCGAGTTGCCGATCAACGGTCAGATCGGGTTCAAGGGTCTTACGATCTCGGCGGGCGGCGTGGATATCGGCGGCATCAGCCTCGACGTCGAGGTTCCCAACGTGCTGAAGATCAAAGCCGACATCGAGTACGACGAACTGGACGGAACCAGGGACGTACCTCAGGTGCCGCAGTGGCATGGCCAAAAGGAGAAGATCTTCAAGGGCAACGCCAGCATCGAGCTGGATTGCTTTGGCCCGAGCGGCGGCATCGGCGGCAGCGCTCACTTCCTGGTCGCCAATACGGGCTGGTACGTCACACTCGGCGTCGACCTAGGACATGCCGGAATCGTGCTCGGCCCCACCCCATTCTCCCTCTTTGGCTTCCTTGGGGGGATGGGTCATAACGTCGAAGCAAAGGTGCCCGGCTCGACCGGCATTCCTGGAATCGACTACGACCTCGTGCCTTACGCGCCGGGGCAGAAAGGCGAGGAATGGATGTTCATGGCCGGCGTCCGGATCGGCACCAGCGACCTATTCACGGTATGGGGCGACATCGTGTTGTCCCTCATGTTCGGGGATGCCCTCATCATCGACTTGGACGGAAAGATCGGCATCGCCGAGTCGCCGAATGGGATCACGGGCGATCCCGACGCGGTGCCCGCCGACCGCCTCGTTCACGCGAACATCCACTACGATGGGCCGACGAGCACCTTCCATGCCTCCGTCAGCGCGGATCTCAATTTCCCGACCAAGGCTTCCAGCATTATCGAGGTGATCGGCTCGATGGATCTGCTGATTTCGCCGAACGATAAGCACTTCTACATCGGCGGGCCGATCGGCAACCTTCCTCCTCCGCCCCTGCAGCCGCCGGATATTCAGAATCCGATTACCGTCAAGTTCCTCAACGGCGCCATCCAGGGCCCAGAGGCCGCGCTCGACGTCGACATCAACAACAATTCGTTCTCGTTCAAGACCGCGTTGATCGCGGGCGGCTCGCTGAACGAGTCCATCGACTGCGGCATCTTCAGCGTCGGCATCAAAGCCTCGTTGCAGCAGTGGATCTACGCGGCAGTCGCCTTTAACACGTCTCCGTCGTTCAGCCTCCAGGGCGGCGCGGTCGGACTAGGGATCAATGCGTCCGTCGATCTCTACCTATCTTGTTGGCTAGGCTCGGCGGACATCGGCGCCGGAATCTGCGGCGACCTCAACGGCACGATCGATAGCAACTACAACGTGAAGGTCTCGGGCGATCTCGACGTTCACGTCAATGTCTGCGGCTTCGGGGTCGACGTCCCCGTTCACTTCTCCGCACCGTAATCCGCCATGAATGCTCTTGGAATAGTTCTCATTCTTTCCGCCGCCGGCGGCCAGACTGCGCCGACCTCGGCGAACCTGGTCGGCGCCACCGTGCAGGTGAACAATGCGCCCGTTGTCCGGTTGCGTTGGATGATGGAAGAGGGGTGGATTCCCGCCGGGGGCTACAACCTCTATCGGTCGGACGGAACCAATACGATCAAGCTCAACTCCTCGCCGCTCAAAGTCAAGGACACGGTCGGCCTGAGCGACAAAGTATTTCAAACCGCCATCCAACCCATTCGGATCGGCGGTCCCCAGAGCCTCATATCGTTGGCTAAACCAACGCGCCAGAGTTCGGCAACCACATTTGCCGCGATGCGCACCTCCGTGGCCAGCTTGAAGGGACTTGCCGGCGGCCCGGTTACTCCGACCCAAATCCACGCAGCCATCACCAAGACTCCCGCGGTTGCAGGCTTTATGAGTTCGCTCCCGAAGACGCCTCCAGGGGCAGCCAAGCAGGTACTCACCGCCAATCAGAAGATTGCGATCGCCCGCAGTCACCTCGCAATGACGGCGATGACGATGCCGGGGGCGGCCGACACGCTGGGAATGGGTTTCGACGACACAAAGGCGACCCTTAACGCGAATTACACCTACACGCTCAAGGTCATCAACGGCGCCGGCGAGACGGCGGTCGGCACGTTTGCAATCAACGTAGGGCATGATCCCTTGCCACCGGCGCCTGTCCTCGAGGCACCGGTTCAAACCGGCATCGGGGCGATGAGCCTTCACCTGGAGGTCCCGCAAGGCGTCGATGAATCGAAGTTCGGAATTCTCTACTACCGCGTTACTCGAACCGACACGGCCCACCCACAGGGACTGCTCCTCTCCAACGGCCACATCGTTCCCACCTACACGAGGCTGCCGAACGGAACGGAGGTGGCCTCGCTCGTAACCTACCTCGACCAAGTGAAGAACACCGGGGATCGAACGACCTCAGTCCCGGCCGTTGCGGTTGGCAACGTCACCTATGCCGCCCAACTATTCGACAGCTTTGGGCGCAGCAACGGCGCTCCGGTTACCACGACCGGTGTGTGCAAGGACATCGCGCCCCCGGGGGCGGTGAACGGCGCCACCGCAACGTACGAGACGGGCGTCGGCGGCAAGCAATTTGTGGTCGTCAACTTCGCTCCGTCGGTTGGCGACGCCACGACTCCTAACCCGAACCCGAACGACGTCA
>DATGIR010000072.1:0-18870 GCA_035295605.1 Fimbriimonadaceae bacterium
CGGGATTCCGCGCCCGTTGTCGGTCACCTCCAGCGAGTTGTCGGCGTGGATTCGAACGAGAATCTGGGTGCAGTAGCCCGCGAGCGCTTCGTCGACCGAGTTGTCGATCGCCTCCTTGAACATCTGGTGGAGGCCGCGCTTGCCGTTGTCTCCCACGTACATGCCGGGGCGCTTGCGCACCGCCTCGAGCCCTTCGAGGACCTGAATCTGGTCGGCGGTGTAGTCGCCCGTGACGCGGCTGAGGATCTCCTCGATGTGTTCAGCCTGATCGTCTTTCGCGCTCTGGGCCGGCTTTACCGGCTCTTGGGGTGGGTTAGCGTCTTCGAACAGGTTGTCGTCTGCCATGGGTGTGCAAAAGGCCCGCGATTCGGGCGCCCTTTGAACCTAAATTGTACCTGATTCTTTATCTGTCCTCCCCTCCGGGTCCGGAATCTGTCCTCCCCTCGGGAGGACTAGCCCGAAGGGCGAAGGGAGGGCGTCGGCCGCTAACCTCCGTGTCCCGGTGCCACTGGCTTCAGCCAGTGCGTCATCCACCGCGTATAGTGGGGCAATGGGAGTGCCCCGGATCCCAGCCTGGACCCTCAAACTCCTCGCAGCCTCGCTCCTAGCCGCGATACTCCCGGCCGGCGCCCAGCCCGCTGCCACCGATCCGCTCGAAGGCTTCGTCCTCGACCGTTACGGCAGGCCGGCTTCCGGAATCGAGGTCATGCTTACTTGGCGCCGGATGAGCACCCCCGACACCAAGCTGCTCGCGACGGTCAAAACCGATTCCGCCGGCCACTTCTCGTTTCCCGCCCGGCCGCCCCGTCGCCGGCTAGAGGACGTGACAATCGTCGCCTTCGGGCCGAGCGGCGAAGCGGCCTATGGCTTCGTGCCCGGTTCTGCCGGGGCGTTGCGCTTGCGCTTGCCGTCAACCTCCACCTGCCGCGTCCACGTGACTGACAAATCGGGACGGCCCGCGGCCGGCCAGACGCTGGACATCCTCCCGATGGGCATAGGCCCACCCGAGTTGAGGCGGCGTTTCCGACGGACGGCGGACCGGGATGGGCTGATCACCTTGACCTACAACGCGAAGCAACAACTTTTCGTGACCTGCCCCGAGGATTCGACGGACGCCTACAATGCGTGGACGGTGAACTTCCCGGCCGAGGGCGCCACCCGGGACTGGCCGATCAACTTGTCGCCCGCATGCAGCATCGGCGGACGCGTCGTGAGCGGGCCCAGCGACGAGCCGGTTCCGGGCGTCGAGGTCGAGGCCACGTTACAGGGCAATGGCGGGCAGCCGACTTGGCGCGCCGTGACCGGGGTCGACGGGCGCTTCGCGATCAAGAAGATATGGCCCGGTAGTTACGGGCTTGCGATAAGGAATTGCGAGTTCTCCGCTCACCACGTGCCCGACTGGCTGCATGGAATCGAGGTCAAGCCGGGCGACTCGGTCGACCTGCATGACCTGAGCATCGAGAAGCCCGCTCATTTGCGCTGCGCGGTCTACAACAGTCGGAGCCACAAGCCGGTCGTCGGCGCATGGGTCAACGCGACTTGGGCCTTCGATCCCATCGGCGAGACCGACGAGAATGGCATCGCCGACCTCGTCGTCAGAGCCGGCGAGGCCACCGTCACCATCGGCGGCCTCGCGAAGCGCTGCACGCTCACGCCGGATCGCCTGAGCGAGGTCGAATTCGAAGTCGAACCCGACGCACCGCATACCAACGAACTGCTCCCTTCAGCCTTCGCGAAGGTGATCGACCCGGAGGGACGGCCCGTACCCTTCGCGATCGTCGACTCATCCGACTCGGACGAGTGCGTCTTGACCGACGCGCAGGGCAACTTCGACTTGCGTTGCTTCAACCCGAATATGACGATCCGGGTGAGAAAGGGGGCGCTCGCTACCCGAACCCCGGTGGGCAGCGGCTCAGACACAGCCGAAGGGCCGAAGGTTTTCCGGCTCGAACGAGGCGTGCTCGGCAGTGCCCGCGGCCGGGTGAGAGGAGCCGACGGCAAGCCCCTGGCCGACGCGAACGTGGACATCCTGCGGGACGACCCTCACTGGTATTGGACGCCTTTCGAGACGATCACAACCGGACCCGACGGCGGGTTCACGGTGGGCGACCTGTGGCCGGGCGTCCGCTTTCGCATCGTCTACCGGGGCCAGGGTAGCGAGTGGTTCACGCTGCAAACCGGCGAAGTCAAAGGCCTCGGCAACCTCCGGCTCGCGGCATTGCCGAAGGAGGGCGATTGACTTGACCAGATGCTTGGACTTAAGAAGACTAGGCCCGGCCCTGGCCGCATCACTAATCGTGTCGATCATAGGCTGCGGAGGCAACGGAGGCAACGGAGGCACAGGCAACAAGTTCGCCGACTTTTGGGTCGGGATCGTTCGCGGCTCCGATGGCACCGACCCAAACGCGCTGCTTTCGATCTCCACGGAGGGCGCGATTACCGGCGAGGAGGAAGTGTCGAACGGCAGCCTCTCCGCCTATGGTGTGGGCAGCTTCTATACGATGACCGGCAGGGTCACGCAGTGGGGCACGTTCACGATGACCGGTTCGTCACCCGGCCTACCAGACCGGACGTTCTCCGGCACCGTCTCGATAGGCACCGATGGGGCTCTCGTTGGACGGGGAACGATGTCCAGCGGCGGGGCGCCTGTGACCATAACCTTCGCTCTTAGCGGTAGCCACACCTCGGCCAACGGAACGGGCGGGGCCGGATGAGTTTGTCGTTGGCGATGACGATGCAAACCGCTCGGACTTTTGGCGCTCCTAGAGGCTCTTCTAAGCGGGTGCGTCTTGGTCGCCGTCCTGATGACGATGATGGTGCTCAGCCGCCGGTCCCGCGACAAGCATCGGACACCGGACGTGGAGTGAGTCTCCGGCGCTCTCCCGCCGCGCTCGCGATCGTCACGTGCGGACTCCTCGCCGGTTGTGCGAAGCCCGAAGCCAGCATCGTCGGCACCTGGCAGATCGACCCCGCATCCGTGCTGACGGGCGACCGCCACACGGATGAGATAACCAAGAGCGCGCTCCAAATCGCGACCCTGCACTGCGAGAAGGATCACACGTACACGTGGTCGTTCTCCGCTGGAAGGTACGAAGTTCGCGGCCGCCACGTGACGTTCACGCCGACGACCGACTTCGACCTCAGCATGGGTGGCAAGGTCCGTGATGCCGAACTCAGTTCGGACGGCAAATCGATGACCACAACCTCGGACGCCGGCAAACTGCTCCGGCTCCTCAAGCTCGACTAGATCGCCGGATTCTTGCTCCTCTGCTAGACACAGCCCTGCATTTCCCCAGCGGGATTAGTCCCGCTCACATCCGCGCCCGACGCTCCAGTCGCGAGATAACCCAGAGCGTGGCGACCGTGGCGGCGACCAAGGCGACAAACGGCCAAGCGCTGCCCTCCCGAGGTGAGAAACAGAACGTCACACCCTCGGCGATCAGCACGAACCAAAGCGAGATGACCTCTCCGGACGGTCCCGTGTCCGGCGGAGCCTTCACGGGGCGCACGCGCCGCTTCACGGGTTCTGTGGGATGTCACCGCCGCGCCCGGTCGGCAACGGCTCCCGGGCGACTCCAGAGCGGGGGCTAACCGGGGCCACTCGGGCGCCTACCGGCGCTCCGCCCGGGCCATCGTCGAACGGCCGGCGCCGCCGCGAAAAGTGGACGCCATATCCCCACTGCCCGCGCCATCCGCTGCCGAAGAACAGCGCGATGGCGACCGCGCAAATGGCCATCACCGGCCCGGCCGGCTTCGGCCCGACCACGAGGAGAACTCCAACGGTGAGCAAGAGCCACATGAACGCCGCCAGAAGCGCCACCTCCAGCCACCGGGGCGCGAAACGCCGACGGGACATCACGACTCGGAGTCGCGTCCATCGAAGGGAGCGATCGATGGCTCTCGATGCCGACCTCATGGGTCGAGTATATCGGGCCCCCGGAACCGGAGTCAGAACCCCCACCGCTTGGGTAGCGGCTTTCGCGCCTCGCGCCGATACCGGGTGCTCAACGACTTCCGAACGCTCCTCCACTTCGAGCGGCTCACCTGAACGACGTGTCCGTCGGCGAATGCGACCGTTCGACTCCCGTCCGGCCATGCTTTGGAATCGTAAAAGAGGATCGCGCTCTTCTTGCTCGCCCCGAGCTTATCGATATTCACTCCTCCGATCCGCAGGTTGAAGAGGAACTCTCCGCCCCGGGGATTCGAAGCTCTTAGCTCGCGCCAGGGTTGCGGAGGCGGCTCGTTCGGCCCCTTCGGCGGCGCCTCGTCCATCTTGGAAAGGGCGGAAAAGAGGTCCTCGAGAGGATGCTTCGACGGCGGCTTTTCGAGCCCCTCGGCATAAGCATTGATCCCGATCCGCACGATCGTCTGATTTTGAACCCAGGGCATCAGACCGTCCCAGTCGTAGGCGTAATTCAGTGCGGCCGTCGCGAGCAGCTTGGCCTTCTTGGCGCTCGCGGCTTTCGGAGTCTCCGGCCCCTTCGAGGCGACGGCCAGGCAAATCACCGCAGCGCCGACAAAGAACCCGACTAACGACGATAGACGCACTTCGATTGCTCCGGAGTTAGGGTACGCGAATTCCAGGCCCCCAAAGCCGCAGCCGTATCATGTCCTCGTGCCCAAGCGTTGGGACAAGGCGCTGGCGCTCGTCGGCGCGATCCTCATCGTCGCGTTCTGCTTCCTCCTCTTCGAAGGCCCCGGCGGAAGGTGGGCGTGGCTCATTCTCACCCCTCCTGGCACCCGCGACCCGCGCCTCGTCGGCGTGTGGACGGGCACGTGGCACTTCCTCGAGGAGCCTGAGCCGCGTAGCAAGGTCACGGTCTTCCGCGCCGACGGGACCGGAACCTACTCCGACGAAGGGCGCTACCAAACGCCGTTCGAGTGGGGAACGCGCGCCGGGGTGCTGTACACGCGCCGCATGGCGACCGACGCCTGGTCGGGCCGAAAGCTGCCCTACGAGCTATCCCCGGACGGCAAGGCGCTCCACTTTCGAGGCGCCCGCAAGATGTTCGACCTCGTCACCGAGGATATGCACAAGCAGTAGCGCCGAGCCTACTTCCATTCGAGCGAGAAGCCATACAATTACGGTGTGATCGAATTGGTCCGAGCCTCGATGGTGACGGTTTCACTCTTGGTCTTGCTCTCGACAGCGCTTGGGCGCACACCTAATTCGGCGCCATCGAGCAAGTGGATTCGCGTCGCGGACATCGCCGGCCCCTTAGATGGAACCAAGGCGGGCGGCGCCGACTGGATAAAGCTGCTCGAGGAGCTGAAATTCGAGGGTCATGGCGATCTCGTGCGTCATCGCCGGAGACACTTGGGGAATGGGAGTAATGGTGCCTCACGGCCACGTCTGGCGCGACCGAGCATGCCTGCGACAAGCAGCCGAGAGGACCAATATCTACCTGCGCTTGACGCGGCTTTCTCCGGACATGCCGGAACTCACGGTACGGCCACGCTAGCGGGTTGGCCTCCCCCCCCCCGACTCCAACGATACAATGTAACCGTCATGACCCCAAGGTTTTGGCGCGAGCGGCATCTGTATTCGGCGACGACGAAACTCACAATGTGTGCCGCGATACTGCTATTGCTGGCTGGTATCTCAAGCTTGGTCGTAGCTTGCGACCGCTTGGTCGAAAACCTTGCCATGGGTTATTGGGTTGGAAGGCTGCCCTTTTCGGTCAATGTCGGTAGCCCGCACGTATGGCCGCCGCTGGCGATAAGCCTCGGTATGTCGTACGCAAGCATCGGCTGCTCGTTTCTCGCCCGTAGGCTCGCGAAGTCAGACATTGACCGAGTCGCTCCCCATGGCAGGTGACCACCATTCAACGGCACCTCTCAACCGTCGTAAGATGGCGGCGGCGACGGGCTCGGAATCGCCCGGCGATTCTATGAGCCACATGGAGCGGCGACGACCTCGACTCCCGAACGCTTGGACCCTCGGCTGCATCTGGGCCATCTCCACCACGAGCCCCATCCTCTCCCTCGCGTGTCTGAATCTGTACGTCACGAGCGACCACGCCCGTTCCTACCCTGCCGAACTCGTTCGGGCGGCGAAGTCGATCGGGCTGGTCTGCCTCGCCGTGGGGTTCGGCGTCAGCCTGGCCGTACTTGGGCTCGCCTACCTGTTCCACCTGTTCGAGACAAGATTGTCGCACCGTGCTCAGGCGATCGTCGTTCTCGGCGTTTGGGCGCTGACTTGCGCCTGCGGACTATTGCAGCGCCGCTGACCCGACCCCACGAGAACACATCGAAGAAACCCAGCGCCGGCCGTCCATGTTAATAGATGCGGGGGCCCGAAAGTGATGCGATGCGCGAGGAGCCGAATAGCGGTAGGCGTGGGGTTGGCCTTCGCCCTCGCCTCGTGCGGACCGGCCCACAGACCCAAGGCGTCCCTCGACCCCGCGGCCGCAAGCCGTGAGCAAAAGCAGATAGCCGCCCTCATCGACGACCTCGGCGTTCCCGTCGAGGGGCTGCACGGTTCCTGCATGCCGTATCCCCACTCGAAGGCCGACGATGCCTACGCCGGCCTCCTCAAAATCGGAGCGCCGGCCGTACCCGCCCTGATCGACGTTCTCGCCGACTCGAACGTCTATCGCCGGGCCCATGCCGCCGGGCTGCTCGGCGAGATTGGCGACCCCCGGGCGGTGCCGCCTCTCGATGCGCGCTTAGATAAGGAGGTCGATGCGAATGGCTGGGTTATCGACGCCGTGGGCAACCTCCACGACCCGCGCTCGGTCGATGCCCTCGTCCCGCTGCTTTCGAAGGGTTCCGGCGTGATTCATTCGCTCCCCGCCACGGTCCCGACCGTAGGCCAAAGAGCCGCCTACGCCATCGCCGAGATCGGAAAGCCCGCGAAGGCGCGCCTGATGCTCGCCCTTCGGTCGAGCAACCCCGACACCCGCGCCAACGCCAAATTCGCGCTGGATCGCTTGTCCAAACGCGCGGGCTGAGTTGGCGGGCAGTCGCTGGCCCCGAACGTGGCCCGCTACCACGGGCTCAGACGCACTTCGAGAACGCTGCTTCGGTGGATGCGCCACGCCCGGTCGAGCTTTCTCACCTCGTAGACCGCATGCGGTCCACCGGACACGCGCTCCTTGAACGACCCGGTGTACTGCCGCCACTCGTCGGCCCGGATCGCCGTCATCTTCCACCGGCGCCGCTTCTTCCCGGGTTCGCCGATGAAGCCCTCCCCGATCGTCGCGACCCGCACGTCCCACCCCTTTCCATGCGGCGAGATGCTCGTGATCCGATCCGGCGCGGTCCCGTGCATACCCCTCAGGCGGTGGAACGTGTCCATGAACGCGACGCGGCTTGCCGGCTTTCCGTTGAGCCAAGAGTGGTCCGAGGCGTCGTCGCTGCTCCAGTCCGGTCCCAATAGCTTGAGCTTGCCCGTTTTATCGTGCTCACGGCGGAAGGAGTCGTCGTACAGCCCCTGGAGCGTGCGCCGCATCCCGGCGGACGATTTCGAGGGTCCGTGGCATAGCCCTGGGCCAGCGGGGGCGAGCAAAAGCACCAACCCCAGCGCCCCCGCCGCGCTTCGTCTCAACCGCATGGTCAACATTATTGCGCCGGCCGCAAGCCGTACAATGCACTCGATGATCCGGGTGCCGGCCTGGGCAATAGTTGCAAACCGAGCCTCGTGGAGCGTTCTGCCGCTTGCCGCGATGCTCTCGACGTCGCTGCCGGCGAAGACTTTGGCGGACTATGAGCTGCCCGGGTGGGTGCGGATCGGATTCTCCTACCGGCACTACCCCGCCGCCAAGCTTCGCGCTCTCAACTCGGCCGACCCCGGAATCCTGAAGGCCCGCGACCTCGGCGAGTCCATCGGCCAGACGATCTACTACGCGCGGCCCGCTCGGCAATGGAGGGCGAGGGAGTCGCTCAAGCGAATCGCGTATCCCCAGCACGTCGACTTCCACCTGGATGCCTGGCCGCCCGGCAGCGCCGGGCGAGGCAGCGATTGGGAGTGGGGCCGACCGCCCGCTTGGGTGGATCTCGGCGGCACCTCGGGGCCCGACCCGTCCCAGTTGCATACTCTCTTCGGCAATGCCGACGGATCCTTGCTGAGGAGCGGCAGCGGGGGCCACCGCTACTACGGCGTCGAGGCGAGACGTGGCCACCTTTGGGAAGCGCGCGAGCTCCTGAAGCGGCTCGCTACGGATCACCACTTCGGGTTGCGGCTAGACTCTTGGCCGCCGGACTCGGCAGGAGAGGGCTCGCTCTGGGAGAACGGGCATGTCGTCAAACACTTTAGCGAGCGGGTCTGGAGTGGCAGTTACTGACGGAACGGTTAGATCGAATCATTCATTCCAAGCGCCGCCTCAGGAAACCTGAGCCAGACTCAGGGCAACCGTGAGCTATTTCGTCGCTGCGCTCGTGATCGCGTCCGCCCAGGTTCGCCAACCGACCCTCGAGCCGCAAGGCAGGTGGAAGCTGGTGCTGAGGAACCTGGCGATTCCAGGGTTACCCGCGAGCTCCTACCTCGTGATCTCGCAGCCCGACAACGGCGACGGACCGATCTCGGTGCGGCTGACGGTCGACTCCAAGCCCTGCTCGCGCGTCAAACTGCCCGACGGTCTCTTCAACTCTCGCAGCGGCGTCCGCCTCTTTCGGCGCGGCGGGGACTACCTTCTGGCCTTCGGGTCGGGAACGGGAACCACGCTCCTGACCCATTTCGTTCGCATCACCGCCCGGCCTCGGCGCCTGATCCCGGAGCTAAACGCGGAGGGGACCGCCTTCCAATACGCCCCGCTGCACCACTTTCAAATCGACGGAAGGTTCGACGAGCACCTGCGCCACCGGGACGCCACGCGAGGGCTCTACACGAGACACTGGCGGTGGAGTAATCGCAAGCACCGATTCGTCGTCACCGGGATTTCCCACTTGCGCGGTTGGGACGGGTGGGGCGACGAGAGCCTGAGGTGAGTGGTTCCAGGCTCGTGAATCCCCAGATCAGCGCAGCACGTGAACTCAGTGAATCCCGTGAACCTTCTTGAGCCGGGTGAATTGGAACTGAACCCACATCCCGTTCGCACCTTGCAGCAACAAGTGTCCCCAGATAATGGCGGACATTGCGCTGTGACCAGGTTGGTGGGCAGCCCAAGATATCAGACCGAATGCCGCCCCGCCAAGAACAACCAAGATTAGAAGGCCTCGAAGCTGGACACGCCTAACATCACGCCCGTAAGCGTCCACTGAATGAGTGTACGTTACGCAATTCGGCAGAGCGCTGCGTCGCCGCTCGCGCCCACGTTCGCTGCAGCACACCACTACGACTTAACTTGGCCAACTCGCTTTAAGCGCAGCCTTTCGCCTCCCGGAGGGATTCTCATCGTCATGCCGGTGCCAGTGAAAGAAACAACAGCCTCTACTCGTGGCATAGGCATCGGCTCCGAACCCGGATAGGTTCCATGTGGCCCCGCCTTGTACTTGTCCGCCCGCGTGCGTAGGTGGCCGACCGTGTCCCAATGATAGTGTCCTTCGTAGATCCCGGTTTGCGTATAGGCTAAGGGCCCGCCGGACTTGGAAGCTCTTGCGACATGCAGGCTTGGCAACCTCCTTCTTTCAAACGTCTTGGTGAACCGACCGTCCGGATGGAAGGTCCATAGATCGGTGTTAGCATCCAGCCACACACCGGTGATGTTGGGGTGTGCGGGGCGCCGAGCCAGATGGGCGTGAGAGTGACCGCATAACAGAGCAGTGAGGACGCCGACCAGGATCGGGCTCATAACCGCATTCTATCGCCAGCACACGCCTCCGCCCGGACGCCCCACGCCTTGGGTCGCTCTGGACTTGAACTCCAGAGCGATCGACTCCTACGATGGCGCAGTCGTCTTACAATGCATCAATGCGACACCTGATGACGCTCGCGCTCGCCACCGCGATGCTACTGGCTCAATCAACCAGCGTTGAGGGGCGGGTTAACTTGGCGAGCTCACAGTCCACTTGGGTGGACTTGGGATGGATCGCACACGACCTTCCAGAACCAATCCCTTGGAACGCCCATAAAGGTGACCCGCACGCCGACGAGACGACTGTGGAGATCATCTCGGTGAACGGTTCTCCGTATCGCTTCCATGGCATTTTCGACGGGACCAATAGTGAGTTTCTAAGGACCGGCTATGTGAACTGGGGGTACGGACTCATCGCCCATGTGGTGGCAAAGCGCGGCCACCTGTGGCAAGAGCGAGAGATATTGAAGAAGGGCGCGCAGGAACGACACTTCGAGCTCCACCTGTATCCCTGGCCCCCAGGCTCGAACGGCAAATCTTCGCTCTGGAAGTGAGCCCGTTACCACCGTAGCTCTACTCCGACTTGCTCCGCAGCTTCGCTTGGCTCCGCCGCTTCGCGCTGGTCCTCATTGCAGAGCCATTCGCGGCAGAACTTGTGGACCCCGTCGTCAGCTACGCCCCTCCGGCCTGGATAAGAGCATAATCCGCTGTGATGAAGAGCACCAAGCCGTCGAACCCTCTCACTAGTAGGCTTGGCGGCAACGTGAAGGGCATTTGCCTCTCCTGTTTCGCCGTTGTCGCGGCAGGATGCGGGAATCGGCCCAGCGTCGTACGCGCTGAACCCAACCGGAAGCCCCCTGATCTTCAAGCAATCCTCAGGGAGCGACTGAAGACGGTCGAAAGCCCGGCCGAAGGCGAACTCGTGCGTTTACCGGATGGACGGGTGAGCGTCTCCATTTTCGATCGAGCTACCAAGCGTCGCCGGAACCTAGGGTTCTTTGAAGAGCAGCGTAAGTAGTTTGCAAGGTACGCGCGGGCCAATGCTTTCTCTTCACCAGGGACTGCGCCGCTTCGCGTCGATAGGTGACCAGCCACATGCAGAGCGAGGCGCCTAGATAGAGCGGGCAAGCCGGAGCGTCGTACAATGAGTTCAATGAGTCAGCTCCCGGTCGCACGTCTGGATCCCGGCTTCTGGCTTCGCCTTCTTAGCCGCACCATCTTCGTGCTCGGGTTCATCATTTCAATTTGGATGGGTACCTCGCGAGAAGCCCGCCCCTACGCCCTGCTGCCACTCTTCTCCGGCATAGTCATCCACCGGATCGTATATCGGGCTTCGAACCGGAGAATTGAACGCGCCCGCTTTGCGGTCGATAGATAGCCTGCGCCATGCAGAGCGCTGAGCCTAGCTAGAACGGAATCGCCGAGCGTCGTACAATCGAGTAGATGCACAGGCTCATCACCTTTAGCGTGCTCGTCGCGCTGATTGCCGGGACTAGTGAGATGGCACCGGCTATGCCTAGCATGAAACCCCTGGAATCAGCGTTCACGACCCAAAGCCTGATGCATCAAACACCCTCTCGAGCCATCCTGTTTGAGCGCTCAAAGCTGGTCGCCCACTCAACGAGCGAGCTCTTCCACTTTGAGCCCTTCCACGTTGGCTTGAATCCCAGCCACTGGCTTGTCACGTCCAGTGGCGCAATCGACCGGCGTGAAATCGACGTTGAATTCGGACCTAGCAGCTCCTTCGTTCGGGCCAAAGACTGACACCTAGAGTTCTTCACCCAAAGAGGAGGTAGCTGAACGGCGCCGGGTCGACTGGTGCTCCGCAGTCTTGTATTCCCTCGCCATAAGTGCCAATCACTAGGCCTTCGGCGCCGAGTCCGCGAGCCACGAGAGGATCGCCCTTTGGAAACGCGAATCGTCGTCCACGCCGCTGGTCATGAAGTCCGCATCCTCGTACGGCAGCCTCCAATTGGAGCCTTCGGTTCTAACCGAGAACACGATTGGTCGCGGATGCATGGACCAGAGGAACAAATTCCAGATAGGGTCCAATACAACAACTCTCGACTCGTCGAGCTCCGCTTCGAGGCTCTCGTAGTGATCGGTCGACGTGACAATCTTGAAGGTGTAACCAAGCAGATCCAGGTTCTGCGCTACGAACTGCTCCATGCCCCGATCGGTATCCCATTCCCGGAGACCAAGAACGATGAGCGCGAGCGCCGCGGCGGTCTCCATTGAGTTCGACATTACCGTCCCGCGGGGCGAACGAGGGACCACGACGTTCGCAGCTTCGACAGCGCGGGGAGAAAGTTGGAGCGGGCGACGAGACTCGAACTCGCGACAGCCTGCTTGGGAAGCAGGAACTCTACCACTGAGCTACACCCGCTCGTAAGTCGATTGTAGCCCAACCCCGGGCCCGCGGTCGCCTACTTGGGCCGGAAGAAGATCACCGGAACCGCGCCGTTGATCGCCTCCGGGCTCAGCGGCTGCGCTTGCCAACCCGCCTGCGCGTTCAGGAACTGCTCGAGCTGCGCCGACATCGTCGCGTGGTACCGGGCGATCTGCGCCTCCCGGTTCTGGTTTCCGTTGATGTACAGAATCGGGGCGTTGAAGTAGAGCACCCGATACTCGTAGGTCAGGCCGACCCCTGCCGTCGCTCGCGCCACCGTCGAGGGTTGCGCGGCTCCGGGCCTCGCCATGGCGAGGGCGCCCAGCACGATGAGACAGGCCCCCGATGGGACCGCAATTGAAAGGCCTTTCATCGGCGCCAGCTTATCCCCGGCGGACGGTCCAACGGCCTGAAGCGACAGCCTCGCTCGGCGGCCGCCCAATTCCAGGCGTAGAAACCCCCGGAGAGCCCCCATGCATACCCAATGGCCGCGAGTCGGCTCGCCCGATCCCGTCGATCCCCTCACCCGGAGTTTCGTCGCCACGCGTCCCGCCCTCCGAACTTGGCCGCCTTCGGTGGCTCCCGACCCGTTGCCCGAGCCCTCCCCCCAGGCTCAGCCGGCGGCGCCGAAACGGCGCGTCTCCTCGCTCGACGCCCTCCGCGGCTTCGACATGCTCTGGATCATCGGCGGCGACGAGATCGCCAAGGCCGTCGCCAAGATCTGGCCCAACTCCGTCGTCAAGGCCGTCTGCCTCCAGTTCAGCGAGCACGCCGCCTGGGTCGGCCTGCGCTTCTACGACGTCATCTTCCCCCTCTTCCTCTTCATCATGGGCGCCGCCCTGCCCTTCTCCATCGGGCGAAGCCTTCAGAGCGGCGCCCCGCGCGCGGCGGTCATCCGTAAGATCCTCGTCCGGGCCGCGATCCTCTTCGCCCTCGGGCTCATCTACAACGGCGCGCTCCAAGCCCCGGACTGGGGCCACGTGCGCGTCTTCGGCGTCCTCCAGCGGCTGGCCCTCGGCTACGCCGTCGCCGCGATCCTCTTCGTGATGATCGATACCCGCCGCCTGGTGGTGACCGCCGCCGCCATCCTCGTCGGCTATTGGGCGCTCATGGGCGCCGTCCCCGCCCCCGGCGGGCTCGCCCCGAACTACACCCAGGTCGGAAACCTCGCCAACTACGTCGACCGGCTCATGCTTCGGCCCGGGCAGATGTACGAGCTCTACGGGGACCCGGAGGGACTGATTTCGACGCTGCCGGCGGTCGCCAGCGCCCTCCTGGGTCTGTTCGCCGGGCTCTGGCTGAGCTCGGACCGCAGCGAGCGCCTGAAGACGCTCGGCCTCATCCTCGGGGGTCTTGCGCTCATCGCCCTCGGCCTCGTTTGGGCGCCCTACTTCCCCATCATCAAGAAGATCTGGTCCAGCTCGTTCGTGCTCGTCACCGGCGGCATGAGCGCGATGCTTTTCGGCGTCACCCACTGGCTCGTCGACGTGAAGGGCTACCGCAAGCTGGCGCTACCGCTCATCGTGATCGGCGCCAATGCGATCCTGATCTACCTGCTCACGGCCGTGGTCGACTTCTCGAGCGTGGCCGGCTTCTTCCTGGGCGGGTTCGCCAATCGGCTTCCGCACTACAAAGAGCTGATCCTGGCCTGCGGCGCACTGCTGGCCGAGTGGCTCCTTCTCTACTTCCTCTACCGGAAGCAGGTCTTCGTCCGCGTCTGACCGTCGTGTTTGGAGCGGGTGGCGGGAATCGAACCCGCGTGATCAGCTTGGAAGGCTGGAGCTTTACCACTAAGCAACACCCGCTCGTGGAATCCAAATTATACTTTGCGGGGGAAGGTCCTCAGGTTGTGAGGCCCTCAGGTCCTCAGGAGTGGCGGATGCGA
The DNA here is from genome assembly GCA_035295605.1 of Fimbriimonadaceae bacterium. Lineage (GTDB taxonomy): Bacteria > Armatimonadota > Fimbriimonadia > Fimbriimonadales > Fimbriimonadaceae > DAIDHV01. The sequence goes on from DATGIR010000072.1 coordinate 14,009, forward strand.
ATACTGATCCTCGAGCGTAACCTCATCTGGAGCAGCCGGCTTTCGAACTCCGCCCGGCTCCTCGACCACGAGGCCACCGTCGCGACAGCCCTCCCCGAAACCCTAGACTACGACGTCGCCATCATCAACCTCGCCTACCCCGATCCGCCCGTCGAAAAGCTCCAGGCCGCCGGCGTCAAGGTCGTCGCCCACGCCGGGCACAAGGAGACCGAGAAGCTCAAGCTGGGAAAGGTCGCCGGCTGCGACCTCGTCGTCACCAACAGCGAGCTGACGCACAAGATGGCGGACGTCCTCGCCCGGCTCGCCTGAGGGCCTGAAAACCTAACGACCTGAAAACCTGAGGACCTGAAAACCTAAGGTTCTACGCCTTCGAAGAAGGCTTCGGCACGCGCCACAGGCCCAGCCGCTTCTTCTCGACCCGGTCGCGGTTCACCTTCGCCTGCCCGTCGTCCTTCGTGAACGAGAGGTAGTTGTCCCAAATTCGCTCACTGTCGCCGAACAGCCCCATCCGCTCATAGGACAAGGCCAGAATCCGGTACGAGTTCGCGTGCGGGTGCGTGCCCAGCCGGAGCGAGGGCTCGATCAGCGGCGGAACCTTCGTGTAAAGCCGCTCGCGGAAGTAGAGCTCCGCCTCCGGGTAGTAAGCCTCGGGATCCTTGGGATACGCCTTGCGGTACGCCACGTAAACCGAGATCGCCCCCGCGTAGTCCTCCACGTTCTCCAGCATCCAGCCCAGGTCGGTCTCCAGGTCGTAGTCGTGCGGGAAAAGCTGGTGCAGCACCTTGATCGACTGGATCGCCCGCGGGTAGTCGCCGTCGTTGAACCAGGCGTTGTGCTGCTGGGTCGCCCGGCCCCGAATTATGTTCAGGATCTGCCCGGACCGGTCCTTCTGGGTCGGGCCGCTCGCCAAAGAAAGCGCGGCTAACCCCGCAAGCACTACCAGAGAAAGCGTCCGTTTCATGCTTCCTCCAGCGCCTTGCGCACCGCCGCCTGAACCAGCTCAGGCTTCGCCCTTCCCCCGCTTGCCCTCATCACTTGTCCGACGAGGAAGCCGGTCACGTTGGTTTGCCCATTTTTGTATTTCACAACCACATCCTGATGGCTCGCAAGCACATCCCTCACGAACCCGGCCACCGCGGAGGCGTCCGAAATCTGCGTCGCGCCGCTCTCCTTAACGAGGTCGCTCGGCGCGCGTCCGCTCTTGAACGTCTCCGCGAACACCGTCTTCGCGGTCTTGCCGTTGATCGTTCCGGTGCTCACGAGATTAATAATATCAACAATATGAGCCGGTTTGACAAGGCTTTTATCAATTTCTTGTCCTGTTTCATTAAGAAATCTCGCCCATTCCCCGGTCATCCAGTTGCACGCGAGCTTCGGGTCCGCTCCCAGCCGAACGCACTCCTCGAAGGTGCCCGCCCACTTAACATCGGCGCAAAGTACCCCCGCATCATAGGCGCTTAAGCCATAAACATCGCTATATCGCCGCTGTTTGGCCAAAGGAAGCTCCGGCAGGGCCTTTCGCAGCGAGGCGATGTAACCCTCCTCGAACGCCATCGGCACCAGGTCCGGGTCGGGGAAGTAGCGGTAATCGTTCTCCGCCTCCTTCACCCGCATCGTGAAGCTCGCCTCCTTCTGCTCGTTCCAGCCGCGGGTTTCCTGGACCACCCGGTCGCCCGCTTCCAGCACCGCGACCTGGCGCCGGACTTCGAATCCGACTCCGAGCCCGACGCTCCGAAAGCTGTTGAGATTCTTCAGCTCGGTCTTGGTGCCGTAGGCGTCCGAGCCGTCGAGCCGCACCGAGATGTTTGGCTCGCACCGCAGCGAGCCTTCCTCCATTTTCCCGTCGCACACCCCGAGGAACAGCAGGATCTGGCGCAGCGCCACCAGGTACTCGCGCGCCTCCTCCGAGTTGGTGATGTCGGGTGGGAACTCGGTGACGATCTCCATCAGCGGCACGCCCGCACGGTTGTAGTCGATTCCGGAGGCGCCGCTCGGCAGGTGCATCAGCTTGCCGGTGTCCTCCTCCAGGTGAACGCGCCGAATCTTCACCCCTTTGAGGCTTCCGTCCGCGGAGGGGATTTCGAGGTAGCCGTCGTAGCCCAGCGGGTTCGTCTCGCCGTACTGGCTCACCTGGTAGCCCTTGGGCAGGTCCGGATAGAAGTAGTTCTTCCGGTGGAAGATCGAGTTCATCGCGATGGTGCAGTTCAGGGCCAGGGCGGTGCGGAGCACCGCTTCGATCGCGGCTTGGTTCGGCACCGGCAGCGTTCCCGGCAGCCCGAGGCAGATCGGGCACACGCGGGTGTTCGGCTCCCCGCCGAAACCGACCGGGCAGCGGCAGAACATTTTGGAGCGCGTCGCGAGCTCCGCGTGCACCTCCATCCCGACGCTCGCGACGTAGTTGGACATCCGGTGAGAAGTTTACTAGTAGCTTCCCCTGGGAGCGCGGACGTCCTCGTCCGCGTCCGGAAGCGTTCCTGGGAGCGCGGACGTCCTCGTCCGCGTCCGGAAGCGTAGCCGACGCCCTACGCGATGCCCACCGGCTAAAGCCGGTGCCACACTCGACCCGGACGACTCCCAATCCCGTTGGCTGAAGCCAGTGGCACACCCGATCCGGACGACGCACAGGGCGTCGACTACGTGACTGGAACCCAGAACCCAGAACCCAGAACCCAGAACCCAGAACCCAGAACCTGGAACCTGGAACCTAGAACCCGCCCTCGAGCACCACATCCGGCCGCGTCCCCGTATCGTCCGAGTCGCCGCCGTTATCGATCCCGTCCACGCCCGCCGAATAGAGCTTGAAGTCCATCCCCTCCGGCACGTAGTAGAACGGCCGCCCGGTGTACGGGTCGCGGTTCAGCTCGGCCGGGAACATGCGCAGGTCCGCCGGCGCCGCCCCCGCGGTCTTCCCGATCGCGTAGAGGTCGCACGAAATCGCCATCAGCCGCGTCCGCGCCAGGGTCAGGTCCCCCGCCGAAAGCATCGCCCCGCCGGCGAGCACGAGCTGACGCGCCAGCGCGTGCCAGGGCTGCTTGGTCGAAGGCTTCGGGTTCGGTTCCGGATCGCGCTTGGAGGCGGGTGCGCGCGAGGCCCCGAGGAGCCAGTTGGACTCCGTCGTCACATCCGCGGCCATCGCGTTGAAGAAGGCGACGCGCTTGGTTTCGGCCCGCCCCTTGTACCCCTCGAGGGTGTCGAACGCGTCCCGGGTCGACGGGCCGAACTGCTCGGCAAGCGGCGCGATCCGCCCGTCCCGGTAGGCGTCCTGCACGGCCTGCAGGGCCGCCATCATCGCCATCCCCTCGTGGGCGGCGACCGCGTCCCGCGGCTGCGCGTCGATGAGCGCCGCCGCGATCGCCTTGGAGAGCTTGGAGAGTTGGTCGGCGTCCATCTCGCGCAGGAGCGGGGCGAGGGTAGCCCGCAGCCGGTCGGCGATCGGGTAGCCCACCAGCGCGTCCGAAGCGTCCCCGCAAGCGATGAAGAGGGCGAACCGGGTGCCTTCCGCCATGACCTTGGCCGCCTCCGCGTAGTCGCGCTTGGCCACCGCCGCGTGCAGCCGCCGCTGGTAGCACCCGCCCAGATACGCCCAGCCGATGCGGCTCGGGTCCGGGGCGAGCGAGATCGTGGGCGCGTAGTCGTCGACCATCGGCTGCTTGCACGACCGCTGCACCGCGTCCATCAGCGGGCCGAGCTTGGCATCGATTTCGTGGACTTCCTTGGTGGTCGGCGCCGCCCGATGCTGGATGCCGCGCACCGCCGCTTCCGCCTCGATGCCGACCTGGCGCAGCTCGGCGTAGGCGCCCCGGCGCACGGCTTCGTGGTTCGCCGGAATCCACTCCGGGTAGGGCGCGGTGTCGTCCCGCTTGCAACCCGCCGCCCCGAGCAGGAGCGCGGCCAGGAGCGGAGGTAGCCTTAGCCACCGCTTCCAAAACGGGCTGGGCAGGCGCGCTTTGGGAGGGAACGTCGAACTCATGCTAAAGGCCGTGATACTCGCCGCCGGAAAGGGCACCCGGCTTTATCCCCTAACCCGCCGGATCGCGAAGCCGCTGCTGCCCCTCGTCAACCGTATCACCCTCCTATACGCGTTCGACCGCCTAAAGGAGTTGAACATTCACGATATTTGCATCGTGGTCGGCGAGAACGAGGCGAACATCCGGGAAGCCCTGGGCAATGGGTCCCAGCACGGGGTCAGCCTCAGCTACGTGCGGCAGGTCGATCCCCACGGTTTGGCCCATGCCGTCGGCTTCGCCAAGGAGTTCGTGGGTCAGGACCCGTTCGTGCTCTATCTGGGCGACGCCATCTACGACTCCAGCGTGGCGAACCTGGCGAAGATGTTCGGCGACTCGGGCTGCGCCAGCCTCAACCTCGTCAAGTGGGTGGAGGATCCGCGCCGCTACGGGGTTGCCGTGCTGGAGGGCGACGACATCGTCAAGCTGGTCGAGAAGCCCCAGAACCCGGAGTCGAATTGGGCGATGGCGGGGATGTACTTCTTCGGGCCGGAACTGTGGAAGGTCCTGCCCGACCTCAAGCCCAGCGCGCGGGGCGAATACGAGATCACCGACGCGATCCAGATGCTCATCGACCGGGGCGAGCGGGTGCTGGCGGGCAAATACGAGGGCACGTGGTTCGATACCGGAACCCTGGACTCGTTCCTCGAGACCTCGCACTTCCTGGCGAAGGGCCGGAACGTGATCGCCGGCCAGGTTACGGGCGCGGTAGGCGAAAACGTGATCGTCGGCGAGGGCGCCGTCGTTGAGTGCGCCGCGATCGAGGATACGGTGGTCTTGCCTTGCGCGCGAGTCACTGGGAACGCGCGCATCCGCCACTGCGTCATTGCGGGGGATGTTGCGTTGACGGGTGAAGTT
>DATGIR010000073.1:0-10202 GCA_035295605.1 Fimbriimonadaceae bacterium
CAATTCTTCGGAGCGCTCAAGGGCCTCACCGAGCCCGAGGCCAAGCGCAAGGCGGTCGGGGCGCAGTTCGTCCGCGTCTTCGAGGATCACGCCGACGAGCTTCAGGGCTGCGACTTCCTCGCCCAGGGCACCCTCTATCCGGACGTCATCGAGTCCGGCTCGCCCACCGCCGCGAAAATCAAGACCCACCACAACGTGGGCGGGCTGCCCGACTGGATGAAGATGAAGCTGATCGAGCCGCTCCGGTGGCTGTTCAAGGACGAGGTCCGCGAGGTCGGGCGGCGGCTCGGCCTCCCCGCCGAAATGGTCGAGCGCGAGCCGTTCCCGGGACCGGGACTGGCGGTGCGCGTGCTTGGCGAGGTGACCCCGGAGCGGGTCCGGATGACCCAGGAGGCGGACTGGATTTTCCGGAGCGAGCTCAAGACTCGCGGCCTCACCGGCGGCATTTGGCAGAGCTACGCGGCGCTTCTGGACGTCCGCAGCGTGGGAGTGATGGGCGATGAGCGCACCTATGAGCAGCCGATCGTGCTTCGGGCGGTGGAGAGCGAGGACGCGATGACCGCCCGCGCCGTCAACCTACCGTTCGAGGCGCTGGAGACGATCGCCGCCCGGATCGTGAACGAGGTGGCGGGCGTGAACCGGGTTTTCTATGACCTGACCAGCAAGCCGCCCGCCACTATCGAGTTGGAATAGGGCTTAGCCTGTCGCGTTCCGCTCGTAGTCGATGGGGTCGCCGAGCGGGACGTCGTGCCCCAGCGAACGGAATTCGGAAACCAATGCGAAGCGCCGGTAGGCGTTGTATGTCAGCACGTGGCCGATCACGCCGCCGTAGGAGAAGACCTCGGGCGGTTCGCACACCGCGTCCACAAACGTCAGGTTCCACGAGTGGTCGCGCTCCACCGAGCGGATGATCTCGATGAATGCGACCCGGCCGCGCTCCAGCGCGTCGCGCATTTCGGGCAGCGTGGTTGGGCCGTAGTCGGTTTCTATGCCGTTGATGGCGTGCATCCACGGGGCCGCGAAGCCGGCCGCGCGGCCGAGCATCTGCCGGATCGTCGCGCGCTTCTCCAGCCACGGGAACGGTTCGCTCGCCATCATTTCCCGGTCGAGCTCGGCGTCGGACCAGCCGCTCGCCGCGTCGAGCAGGCTGGAGAGGTGCCAGGCGTGGTGTTCGATCATGAGTTCGGGGGTTGCCATTTGAGTTGCTCCTTGTCCATGCGCGGCGACCGGGGCGTAATGAAGTCGGGCGGTCGGGTCGTACCGAAAGTCGGTCGGGCCAAGCCGGCGATAGGCCGAAGGTGACAGCCCGTAGGCGCGCTTGAAGGCGCGCCCGAAGCCTTCGAGCGACTCGAAAGCGGCCTCGAACGCGATCTCGGTAATCGGCCGGGCGCCCTGAGTCAGCTCGTAGGCCGCACGCTCCAGAAGGAGGCGCCGGCGAATCGCCATCGGGCTGCCACTCAGGCTTCGCCGCACCATCCGATAGAACTGTGCGGGGCTGTAGGCCGCCTGCGCCGCCAGCTCGGTCGCTTTGAGGCTCGCATCAAGCGAGCCGATCAGCTCCGTCGCTTCTTCCATTTCCGTCGCGGCATTCATGGACGGGTTCATCCTAACGGCGGCGGTCCCGCGGCTCCTTGACCGTTCCTCTCAAATTGCGGAGACGGCGACAGAAAGCCCGCCCATGAACTCTACCGGCAGTAGACCTACCTGTTTCCGTCCGCACCGGAGGGATTACCTGCAAATCAGGCCTCCGGCGGGTGGAACAAGCTCACCACGGAGGAGCTAACTGGGTGTCCCCCCGGACGTTCGGTCGCTGAAGACGAAGTGTTTTTGGTCAGTTTTTACGAAGAAAAAGGATTCATCGAGGCCAGCCTCGGAGGCAAGCTCACCCCCGGCGAGCTGGAAGTCTTCAGTGAAGAGCTCTTTGAGCTAGTCGACTCCTTCCAGGGTCGGCCGTACCAACTTCTGCTCGACTACTCGAGGGCGCATGGCCTGAATCCAAATGCCCTGCTCGCGCTCGGCGAGATCCGCGACAAGTGCCACGAGCGTGGTGCCTCGCAGATCGTATCGGTTACGCCCGGTGAAGCCGATCTCGAGAACGAGACCGCTTACCGGTTGCAGCACGTCATGGAAGGACGCGAGGCGTACGTCCTTGACCCTGCGTATGCGAAGTTCACGCCTCTCGCCAGCGAGGCGGACGCGCTTCGCGCGGCGTAAGCGAAGAGCAGGACGAATTCGGGCTCGGCAGCCTACGGCTGCCGAGCCCGTTTGCGTCTACTTGCTCATCCGCAAGCCGAGCTCGGCCCACTGCTGTGGGTCGATCGTGCTCGGAGCGTCCATCATCGGATCGTAGCCGCCGCCGACCTTGGGGAAGGCGATGACCTCGCGGATGTTGTCGGTATCGGTCAGGCGCATGACCAGCCGGTCGATACCCGGCGCGATGCCGCCGTGGGGAGGCGCGCCGTAGGAGAACGCCTCGAGCATGTGGCCAAAACGCTCCATTTGGGTCTTTTCATCAATTCCCAGCAGGCTAAAAATCCGGGCCTGAACATCGCTCTGGTGGATTCGAATCGAGCCGCTCGCCATCTCGCTGCCGTTGCACACCATGTCGTAGCAGTCGGCTCGAATCCGTGCGGGATCGCTGTCCAGGTAGAAGAGGTCCTCCTCCTTGGGCGAAGTGAAGGGATGGTGCACCGCATCCCACCGCCCGGCTTCGGCATCCCATTCCACGAGGGGAAAGTCGACGATCCAGCAGAACTTGAGAACCCGCGGATCGCGCAGCCCGCACCGGTCGCCGATCTCCAGCCGCAGCCGCGAAAGCACGTTGGCCCCGACCGAATACTCGTCGGCGACGAAGCAGAGAAGGTCTCCGGCTTCCGCCTCGGCCGCATCGAGAATCGCGTCGATCTCGGTTGGGCTCAGGAACTTGGAGATTCCCCCGCGGGCGGCGAGGCCATTGGGCGTCACGTGCGCGCCCTCGTCGGCTTCGGCCGCGGCGACCACCGAGAAGCTCGCCAGGCCCTTTGCGCCGAACTCCTTGGCGAACTCCTCGAGGACGCCGACCTCTTTGCGCGAGAGTGAACCCCCACCCGGGTAACGGACGCCGCGAACCAAGCCGCCCGCCTCGATCGCGTTCTTGAAGACCCCGAAGCCGCTCTCGTTCACGTACGGACTGGCGTCGAACAACGGCAAGCCGAAGCGCAAGTCCGGCTTGTCGGTGCCGTAAAGCTGCATCGACTCGTCGTAGGTCAGGCGCGTAAAGGGCGCCACCGGGTCCTTCTCCAGACCGAACCGCTCGATCGTGCCGTTGACGACCTCGACCGTCATCGCCTCGCAAAGCTCGAGGATGTCCTCCTGGGTGACGAACGACATCTCGAGGTCGAGTTGGGTGAATTCAGGCTGCCGGTCGGCGCGCTGGCTCTCGTCCCGGAAGCACTTGGCGATTTGGTAGTAGCGCTCGATGCCGCTTACCATGAGCAGTTGCTTGTACTGCTGGGGGCTTTGAGGGAGCGCGTACCACTTCCCGGGCTCGAGACGGTAGGCCACCAGGTAGTCGCGGGCGCCTTCGGGCGTGGAGCGGGTGATGATGGGCGTCTCGACCTCGATGAAACCGCGCTCATCGAGGTAGCGCCGCAGCCCGCCCACCAGCGACGCTCGAATCGCCATCCGCTGGTACATCGAAGGGCGGCGCAAGTCGAGGTAGCGGTGCTTGATGCGGAGTTCCTCGTTGACGGAGACCATCGCCTCCTCGTCGCTGACGGGGAAGGGAATGGGCTTGGCCCCGCCAAGCACCGAGTAGGCGGAGACGTTCACTTCGATGTCGCCGGTCGCCATCTTTGGGTTCCGGGTGGCTTCCGAGCGCATCTTCACTTCGCCGGAAATGCTCAGGCAGGTCTCGGAGCGCAGCTCGGCCCGGTTGGGAAAGAGCCCCGGGTCGAGGAAGAGCTGGACGATCCCGGTGCGGTCCCGCAGGTCGATAAAGAGCAGGCCGCCGAGGTCGCGCACGCGGTGCGCCCAGCCGTTAAGACAGATCCGCTCCCCCGCGTGCTCGGCTCGGAGGTCGCCGCAGCCGTGGGTGCGTTGCACAAAGCTCATGAACCCAGGAGTGTACTTGGGGCGCGTCCATGTATCCTGGCCTCGACCGATGTTCGTATTGCCACTCTTCCTCGCCGTGAGCCATATGACCGCCCCCACCCACACCCAAGCCAACGTCCCCATCGAGCTGACCTTCCACGCCGCCAAGGCGCCCGCCGATCCGTTCAACGACACCTCCGTCGACGTCGAGTTCACCGACCCGGCGAAGGTTTCGCGAACCGTGCCTGCATTCTGGGACGGCGCCGATGTTTGGAAGGTCCGGTACGCCTCCGGACTCGTGGGAGTACACCACTTTCGAACCCACTGCAGCGACCCCACCGACGACGGCTTGAACGGCAAAACCGGCAGCGTCCGGATCGACCCGTACAAGGGCGATAATCCGCTCTTCGAACACGGCCCGATCATGGTCGGGAAGGATGGGCGGCATCTGGCGTACGCCGACGGCGATCCGTTCTTCTGGCTGGGCGACACCTGGTGGATGGGGCTCGCGGAGCGATTGCACTGGCCCGAGGAGTTCAAAGCCCTCACCGCCGATCGGGTGGCCAAGGGGTTCACGGTGGTGCAGATTGTCGCCGGGCTTTATCCGGATATGTTCGCGTTCGACCCGCGTGGCGCCAACGAGGCTGGCTATCCATGGGAGGCCGACTACAAGACAATCAACCCTGCCTACTTCGACCACGCCGACGAGCGGCTCCGGTATCTGGTCGACCAAGGAATCTCGCCCTGCATCGTCGGCGCCTGGGGCTACTTCATGCCCTGGATGGGGGTCGAGAAGCTCGAGCGGCACTGGCGCTACCTGATCGCGCGGTACGGCGCGCTGCCCGTCACGTGGTGCGCCGCCGGCGAGGCGAACCTGCCGTGGTACCTCGCGCCCAAGTTTCCCTACGACGACCGGGATGCGGTCCACCAGTGGACGGCGGTGCTGAAATACATCCGCGCGACCGACCCGTTCCGGCGGCCGCTGACAATTCACCCCACCGCCATCAACCGGTATACGGCACGCCACGCGACGGACGATGCCGCGCTGCTCGACTTCGACATGCTCCAAACGCCGCACGGCGAGGAGGGCGCCGCCGAGGTCGCGGTGAAGGCGATGAAGGACTCGATGGCGGCGAGCCCGAAGATGCCGGTGCTGGACGGTGAGGCCGCCTACGAGATGCTCGGCGACAACTTGCCGACCCGTTGGACGCGGGCGATGTTCTGGCTCTGCATGCTCAACGGCGCGGCCGGCCACACCTACGGGGCCAACGGGATATGGCAGAACAACCGCCCCGGCGATCCCCACGGCAAGTCGCCGCACGGGGGGACGTACGGGAAGATCTCCTCGCAGGAGGCGATGCACCTGCCGGGTTCAAGCCAAGTGGCGGTGGGGAAGCGGTTCTTCGAGCAGTACGCCTGGCAGGCGTTCAAGCCACATCCGGAGTGGACGAGCTACTCGGAGGCGGGGCGCAAGGTGGCGCCGCAGGCGGCGGGGGCCGCCGGCGTGCGCGTGATCTACATGCTCTATCCCGACGGCATCACGGTCCACGGATTAGATCCGAAGCTTAGCTACAAGGCACGCGTGTACGATCCCGCGACTATGACCTACCGCGACTTGCCCGCGGCCGCGCCAGACGCGAACGGCGATTGGCGCGTTTCCCCGCCGCGGAATGCCGCGGAAGATTGGCTGTTAGTCATCACAGGATAGGAAGCTAGATCCGGCCTCGCGAAACGCGTTTGCATTTGTCAGTGGCAAGCATTTTCGCTACTATAATGCGGACAAGTCGCACCATGGGCCCGCTGCACCGAATTGTGATGGGGTGCGGGCTCGTCGCGTTAACTTTCAGTTGCGCGGCCGCCCGCGCTGCAGGCGCCGGATCGTTGCGCCAGGCCGACGCCCAGGCGAAAGCGCTTCGCCAGGCCGCTCTGACTCTGCGCACAAAGGCCGATCAGGACAGGAAGGACGCTTCCCAAAAGCGTCAGGCTTCCGCCGAAGAGGCGGACAGGGCGGCGAAGCTTCGCGGCCAAGCGGCCGACGCCAAAGCGAAGGGCAACGACACTCAGGCCGACTCGCTAAACAAGCAGGCGCTTCAGCTGGACAATGCGGCGCAGGAGGATACGGGCGCCGCGGAAAGGGCCGAAACCGAGGCGAAGGGCCTAGAGTTCGCCGCCGACGCAAAGGAGGCCGAGGCTCGCGGGCTCGAAGCATCCAGCAAAAGCGCAGCCGACCAGCTCTACCGGAAGCTCCGCGACGCCGTGGCCAGGGCCCAGGCCGACCTGGCCGATCTCAAGCAGTTCCAAGTCGGTTCGCGAGTCGGACGGCAGGCCATGAGCGCGCGAACCCTCTTCAGCAACATCCACGACGAGTCGCTTAAGTCGTTCGGTCAGGCAGATCTGGACGCGCTCTTCGCGCCGTTTGAAGAACAACTCGGCGCGTTGGCCCGAACAGTCGAGACGAATCGAGACATCTACGGCACCGGCGGGTGGGGCGCGGACGGCTACTGCAACGAGTGCTACTACGATTTGTCTTTGGCAGCGATGAAGGTTGAGGAGGCCGAATTCTCGCTCGTCTCCAGGGGCTTTGATACGTACGAAGCGGACATCTACAAGGTTGAGCGGAGGCTCAACGCCGAGTGGAAGCAGGAGGACGACGCGCTCGCCGCCTCGAACGAGACCGACACCCAAAAGCAGGCAGATCGGGCTGCCCTTAGGAAAAAGCAAAGCGGGGAGCGGCAGGCCACGTTCCTCGACGTTGCCAAGCGGTATCGGGCCGACAAGAACCGGCTGGCGATCTTCCGGCAAGCGTGGGTCGATGAAATAACCGGTTGGCATGACGTGGCGGCAAAGCTGAGTCAGGGCGACGACGTTCACCGCCGTGGCGGAAGTCAGCGGATGGACAGCCTGCTCAGCGGATGGTTTTCGACGGGTGCGGTTAACCAACCGGAAAGCCTGGGGATGTTCGCGTTCAGCATCGACAGCCCGGACCGGTTCAACACCGAGTACGGCGACTTCGACTGGTGCAAGGCGCGCCCATTCCCCGACATCCAGCCGGAAGGGAGCCCCGGCCAACTCCGAATGACTTCGCTCATCGAAAAACTTCCCCTCCTCACTCGGGGCGGGAAGTACGATGGCGCCGCGAGGAGCTCCGGACCGTGAACCTCCTCAAACTCACAGCGGCGGTGCTTCTAGCCGCGGCCGCCGCCCTTGTGTCTAGCTTCCAAGGACCGCCGCCGATTCCGGTTCGGTCGCTGCTTGGTGCTTGGCAAACGGAGGACGGCCAGAACGTTTGGATCGCCCAGGTGGACGAGAAGACGTTGAGCTTGGTCGGAGCCCGGCAAGTGGAGTGGCGCGGACCGTATGTCGACGGCAAGCTGGAACTTTCGGTCAAACCGACCGCCGCCCAAATGAACCCGGACATCCCCGACTGGGCGCGAGACTTGGTGGCAAAACAAGGCACTCTCGAATGGAAGCTCAAGCTGAGCCCAGCCGAGGACAAGGACGGCATGACCCTCATCGGTGAAATGCTCCCCGGCGAGGTCGATTGGCAAGAGGTCTCGGACCCCAATACGAACGAGATTTACAAACGAACCGCCAGGGTGACGGGCGCCTCGGGCACGCCGATCAAGATGAAACTGTCAAAGGTTCCCCATTGGGGGATCGTCGACACCTACGATCTTTCCCAGCAGGTTCTGAAGTCGACTGCCCGCGGCACCGAGGCCTACCACACCCTCTTCGCGTACGGCCCGAGCATGCCGGGGCTGATCAGCCAAGTCAAGAAGGTGCTTAGCGACGCTCCGGGCATCGACTATGACCTGCTGGGTGCGAGCGGGGATAGTTTCCGCATGTCGGCCGCCAACCAGGCTCTGATGGAGAAGGGTTGGAAGCTTGCTACGACCGGGATCCGTCCCGCGGACGCGGATTGGATCAGGCAGAACTGGGGCGCCGTCATCATTCGAGCCCATGTGGCCGGAAGCGTCTACCCCGGAAGGTACACGTACAAGCTCGATAGTGCGGCCGGGGGTTGGTTCCTCACGAAGGGGACCGCCAAGGCACAGGTCCGGATGTTCCGTGACCCTCTCCACGCAGCGCCGGAGGTCACCGACCACGCCGTGATCGGCGAGCGGATCCACTTCCAGATCGACGCGCCCGAACGATGGCTGTCACCTTGGAAAAACCAAATCCCGCTCGTCCTTGGGCTCGACGGAACGTGGATGAATGTGGGGGCTCCGACGTCTTCGTTCGCGGCCACGGCCGATTCGGATGTGTCGCGCTTGACGACCGTTTTCCGGTCCCCCTACATTCGCCTGGTTCACGACGGCGATCCGGGATTGCCGCCTCAGCGGAAGGTCGGATTCGTAAACGGTGAGTTGCATATCGTCGTCGCCGAGACGGACATGGTTCAGGTCGGCCTCGCTAATCCGCGGATGTTCCTAGCGCCGACCGCGCTCCAAAACGTCAACGTCTTGGCCGACGACGAAGGGCTTTGGGTCAAGGCGCTGCGCCGGGCAGCTATCGCAGATGGATTGACAAAGCAGGCGGACGAATTACGTGCGGAACGTGGCCGCACGGTTGCCGAAATCCAGAACGTGATGCTCACCCAAATCGGGTTCAAGCTGCGGCTCCAATACGCCAGCCCCTACGTTCGCTTCCTTCAATACCTCTGCGGAGTTTCGGACGCCGAGGCAGCCCGCGGCAGCATCGTAAACGGCGTCAAGGTCAAGCTCGGAAACCAGGCGGCCGCGATTCTGCTGCGCGATGAGTTCGTTCTGGAGATGGACAAGGTTGTCTCCGAACTCGACGCCGTAACCGGCGATGCCAACCAAGTCGCCTTCATGGATTCGCTTAAATCCGAGATTCTGAACGGCTCCAACCCAATCGGCAACCTGCTTGTGACCGATGATCGTCCGCAGCCTGCGATTCAGGTGACGCATGAGCGCTACGCGATCAGAGACCTGTATTCGTCGACCACGTTTACGCGAGACCGCGTTAGTCAGCAAACCTGGCTGGCCATGGCCTTCCGCTCCTACCGGAAGGCGGTGGAGGATGCTCGCTTAAAGGCGAATTCGGTGGGTGACGGGGACATCCAGGGGCTTCTCGCCCTGACCGGTGACTGCTTCGCTCCCATCGTAAAGGCCGTCGTCCCGAAGCTCGTCTGGTTCGTCCAGGACGATGCCAAGCAGTGGTCCTGGGAGCCCGACAATCTCGCCAGGGCAGAGGTCAAGAATATCGCCAACCTGTGGGAGGCGGTGAAGGCTCAAAAGGAGTGGAGCGCCATCGACACGCAAGTGGCGATCGCCGCCATCACTTGCAGCCTGCAGCTCGTTGCGCCGGCCGGGGGCGCGCTTCGGATCCTTTCCGCTACCGCGAACGTATCGGCCGCAGTGGAAGGTGTCGCGCAATCCGTCCCGGCCTACTTCTACACGGATGACGCGAAGGCAGCCTTCGCCATCGGAACCTACCGCTTGCTCGGCAGTGAGCCGTTCGACATGGTTCAAGCTCAACGGACCCCGGCATGGGCGGTCGCGTTGAACCTGATCGGGCTGGGCCTGGTTGGGGCGACCGACCTGCCAACTTTGATGTGCAGTATGCCCGCCGGGCATGCGATGGCAGTAGCACCCAGGGTCGCCGCCGCCGTGGAAACGAACGGCATGAAAGCGCTCATGGCCGCAACGCCCGAAGAGTTTGCCGCCTTTATCGATGCTGCCGGTGCCGTCGAGTCTAAGGCCGCGGTTGCCGGAGCGAAGCTCGAGGTCAACGAGGCCGAGATCGAGAACGCGCTCCAGGTGATCCGCAAGGATATAGAGGCGCAGCACGGATTTCAGGTCAAGCCACCGGAAGGGCCCGCGCCTGCGGCGGAGCCGCCCAAGCTCGCGCCCGAGCGCGTGCGAGTGTCCCAGCCTGGAGACCCGCTTCCGCTGGCTGATGAGGCCGGATTCAAGAATCCGGCCGCCGAGGACTCACCGACGTTGGTCGTAGCGGGACACCAGGGTCCGGAGGGTTCTCCACCGCCTCCTCCTGCCGACGCACATCCGCCCCGCCCTCCGCCCGCGACCCCCGCGGCCGATGCCAGCGGGAAAACGCCGCCGGCGTATCGCCTCGATCGACTACACGGAGAACACATTCCGAAAGGA
>DATGIR010000074.1:0-4624 GCA_035295605.1 Fimbriimonadaceae bacterium
GGGGTATTCCGATCTGCTTTCTCCGAGGAATACGCACACAACGTTCATTCAGAGCCTGGCGAATACCTACGGGCTCGAGACGAACTACTTCGGCGTCACGCATGTGAGCCTCCCGAACTACCTGGCCGCGACCAGCGGGTCGACCTGGGGCTCTAACAGCGACGACGTCGGCCAGGCGCCGCTGCTCAACCACGAGAACATCGTCGACCAGTTCGAGCAAGCGGGTGTGAGCTGGAAGGCGTACATGGAAGACCTTCCGGCGCCCGGCGATCTGAGCGATACGGCCGCGAACGGGCTGTACGTACGCAAGCACGACCCGTTCCTGCTCTACCCGGACGTCTACAACGACCAGGGCCGCGCGAACAACGTGGTCCCGCTCTCGCAGCTGACGACTGACCTGTCCAACAACACCGTCCCGTCGTTCGTGTGGATCACCCCGAACCAGTGCAACAACATGCACGGCGGCGTCTATCCCGACTGCCCGTACGCCAACGCGCCGGGCGACGCGTATCAGCAGGCGCTATGGCAAGACGGGAACGACTTCCTCAAGACCTGGGTCACAGCGATCATGAACTCGAAGGCCTGGACAGGCCACTCGGCGATCTTTGTCACCTGGGACGAAGGCAGCTTCGCCGACGACGCCCCCTACGGCCCCAACGACACAAGCGGCTGTTGCGACTCGCCGATCCTGCCCGCCACACCGGCGAATCCCGCCACAGGCGGTGGCGGCGACCTCAACGGCGGCACGCTCTACGGCGGCGGCCACGTCCCAATGCTCGTCATCCAACGCGACGGCGTGCGCGGCGTGACCCGCAGCGCCCCTACCAACCACTACTCCCTGCTCCAGACCATCGAGCAGAACTGGAACCTCCCCTTCCTCGGCAACGCGAGCGACACCGTGCAGGTGCACTCCCTCCGAGGACTCCTCGCGAACCACTAAGCACGCTTAGCAGCCCGGCGCGTCCTTGCCTCTTAAGGCGCGCCGGGCTTCATCGCTTACGTGGCGTGATGGGTCATCCGTGTCCGGCGGAGAACACCGACTCCGCTTAGAAGATCCAGTTGACGGGGTAGTAGAGGGCGGCTGCGACGATGGCAGCTGCTGGAAGGGTGATCAGCCAGGCAACGACGATGTTGCCGGCGACGCCCCAGCGGACGGCCGAGAGGCGCCGGGTTGCGCCGGCGCCCATTACCGAGCCGGAGACGACGTGTGTGGTCGAGATGGGAAAGCCGAGGCGTGTGCCGGCATAGAGCGTGGTACCCGCTGCGATCTGGGCGGCGAAGCCATGCTCGGGTTGCATCTTGTAGATCCGCTGGCCGAGTGTGCGGATGATGCGCCAGCCGCCGACGTAGGTTCCGGCTGCGATGGTCAGTCCTGCTGTGATCTTCACCCAGTTGGGGATGTAGAAGCTCGAGATCGAGCCGTGCGTGTAGAGCGCTAGCGCGATGACGCCCATCGTCTTCTGGGCGTCGTTCGCGCCGTGTGTGAAGGCAACCCAAGTGCCGGAGAAGAGCTGGCCTGTTCGGAACCCCCGGTTGGCGAGGCCGGGCGTGAGCCGGTGGAAGAGCCGGTAGATGAGGACGATGAGCGCGAACGCAGCGGCGAAGCCAATCAGCGGTGAGAGGGCACCGGGGAGCACGACCTTATGCAAGAGCCCGGACCACTGAACGCCCGCGGTGCCGGATTGGACGAGCGCGGCGCCGATCAAGCCGCCGACAAGGGCATGCGTCGAACTCGACGGCAGACCAGCACGCCACGTAACGAGGTTCCAGGCAATCGCGCCGAACAACGCAGCAAGCACGGTCTGCTGCGTCACGAGGCTGGTATTGATGAGGCCCTTGCCGATCGTCGTCGCTACCGCAGTCGTTACGAATGCGCCAGCGAGGTTCGCAGCCGCCGAGATGGCCACCGCCGGACGAGGAGAGAGCGCCCGCGTACCAACCCACGTCGCCACGTAGTTCGCCGTGTCGTGGAACCCGTTCGTGAAGTCGAACGCAAGGGCGATCGCAACCACAAGGACGAGGAGGACCATGTCTTACGGGGCTCCGCGTCAGCGGTTCTTTACGACGATCGCTTCGAGCACGTTGGCCGCGTGTTCACAGGCGTTCATGGCCGCTTCGAGGCTCTCGTGGATGTCCTTCCAGCGGATTACCTCGAGCGGGTCGTCGGCGCGGGACATGAACAGGGTCGAGACGCTGTCCTGAAGGATTCGATCGGCCACGTTCTCGAGTTCTCGTAGCTCGGCCAGATGTGCCCGCGAGTCCTGGAAGCCCTCGAGCACGGCGACCGCGTCGGCGAGCTTCCCCGCGGAGCGCCGGATGGTTTGCGCCTGCTCTTTAGCCTGCAGGCGGATCTCTTTCACCCTGTAGCTGACTACTCGGCTCGCTGCCTCGTCGATGTGGTCGCAGACATCATCAAGGGCACCTGCGAGCCGGTACATGTCATCGCGGTCGAACGGCGTCACAAACGTGCGATTGAGGAGATCGACCAGGTCGCGAGTAAGCCGGTCGCCCTCATGCTCCAGATGCTTCACCTTGCGTTCCAGGTCGTCCGCGTCGTCCGGGAAGCGGTCGAGTAGCTCGACCAGTCGGTCGGCGATCGCGACGACATTCCCAGCCGCTTCGTTGTAGAGACTGAAAAACTCTCGCTTCTGAGGGGTCAGGGACAGGCGCGCCACGGTCGGCCGTTGTCTATCAGATCGCCAGGCCAGGATTGTGTCTAAGTAGTTTCGCGGGCGCTCTTCCTGATCCACGAGGGCTGGAACCGCCTCGAAGACCTCGGCTGGGTTGAAGAGTTCGGTAGCGACAGCCAGCGCGCGATCCTCAACCTCGACAACCTTGACCCATCTCTGATCCGCGCTGGCACGAACTCCGAACGCAACTAACGCCAAGCCGAGTACTGCGAAGCCGATGCCTTGGCCCCCCGGCACCGACCCCGGCTGGCCGCTCACGGGGTGGGGGACCTGTCGGCGGTTCGTCGGGTAGGCGGCCGTCCCAGGCGCGCAGTTCGCGCAGGAGCACGTAGTCCCAGTCGTAGCGGCGCGCTCGGCGCCGCTGCTCGAGGTGGGCCAGGTTGAGTAGGAGGATGGCGACGGTCACAGCTCAGGAGACATTCCTGAGCACTGGCCCACACCAGGGGGTGCTGCTACTTGTTCCCGCAGTTGTTGCCTTGGATCGGTGCGCGGTAGATGGAGCCGTCTGCGAATTTGGCTGATATGCACTGGATACGCGACGCGGTGGAGTGTGGCTTTGCGTCGATGAAGATGTTGTGCTTCACCGGCACCGTCACGTACCTGTGCCAGCCCCTGAATGAGACGGAGATAACGCCGTCGATGGCGACGCCTCCGAAGTAGATCGGGCTGCCGATGGAGGGCGTGTCTCCGCCACCAGTGATGATCGGGTTCGACCGACTCGGTGGGGGATTGCATCCTCCGGCGAGGCCTCCAAAGAGACAGATCTCGCCGTAGTTGTCCGCCAGCACGACGATCGGGAACCCTCTGGACGTCTGGCCGACGATGCGCGCGGTGCTCGGCAGAATCCTCACAGGCCGGTCGGATCGCGGACTCAAGGTATGCGCCAGAGCGGCGTTAGCGTTGTATCTCCTGATCTGTTCAAGCACCGCCAGCGGGAGTTGGCTGGCGCCAGTCCGCGCGTGCTCCACGGCACTCAGCCCCCTGAAAGGCGCGGGGCCAGCGCCACCAGATGGGCGTAGCGCGAGCACAACACTCATTGCGCTTGCCAGTAGCACGACCCCAATCCCAACCAACACTCGGCGCTTGCGCATCCGACGCTTAGCCTCCGCGATGACCAGATCGAGCGAGAATGAAAATGTGCGGCCCCCCTCTATCTGGTCCACGGCGTCTGAGGGTCCTGCCAACTTTGAGAGTCTGATTGGAGGTGGGTATGCCCGCTAAGCGTTACAGCGTGGAGCAGATCGTGGCGAAGCTGCGAGAGGCGGAGAAGCACCAGGGGCAAGGGTTGACGATCCCGCAGTCGTGCAAACGGCTGGGGATCTCGGAGCAGACCTTCTACCGGTGGCGGATCAAGTACGGCGCGTTGAAGGAGGACGAGGCGCAGCGGTTGAAGGCGCTGGAGCAGGAAAACGCGCGGTTGAAGAGGATCGTGGCCGAGCAGGCGCTGGATATCTCGCTGCTGAAGGATCTGCAGCGGGGAAACTGGTGAGCCCGGCGCGCCGCAGGGATGCCGTTCGTTTCCTGGTTGGGAAGCGGCGAGTCTCGGAGCGCCGGGCCTGCCGGCTGCTTGGTCAGCATCGCTCGACCCAACGTTACGAGCCGGAGCCGCCGGAGCTCGAGCTCAGGCTGGTCAGGCGGATGAACGAGCTGGCCGAGGTGCACCCGCGCTACGGCTATCGGAGGATCTGGGCGCTGCTCAGGAACGAGGGGTACCGGGTGAACCGGAAACGGGTCGAGCGGCTGTGGCGATTGGAGGGCCATCGCGTGCCGCCGCGTCGCAGGCAAGCGTCAGGGAAGAAGGCGCAGGGTACGGCCGACAACGCCTCCTGGAACCGGCCGGCGACCAGGCCGAACGACATCTGGTCGTACGACTTCATGTCGAGCATGACCCGTGACGGGCGGCCGTTGCGGATCCTGAACGTCGTCGACGAGTA
>DATGIR010000075.1:0-2466 GCA_035295605.1 Fimbriimonadaceae bacterium
ATCGAAGAGTTGCAGCACCAGCACATCCGCGAGTTCCTGGACTGGGTCCACGAGCGCGCCCTCGCTCAGGACGGGACAAACCCAGGTCGCACCGCGAACAAGGCCCGTGAACACCTCCGCGCCGTCCTCACCTGGGCGTGGGAACAGGAGCTGATCGAAACCCTGCCCCGATTTCCCAAGCCGCGGGAGCAACGGGACGTGGCGGGCCGGCACTACTTGACGAAGGCCGAGATCAACGCGCTGTACTTCGCGACCCACCAGATGAACCGGCCCCGTGGCTGGAATAGCCCCTTTCCCGTGGGCCGGTACTGGCGCGCTGCGCTGGTCCTGTTCTTCAACTACGGGGTCGATACCGGCACGGTCTGGAAGTCCGCCCCCTTCCACGAACCCATCCTCTGGCGACACGTGACGTGGGACGCCCAATCGCCGGATCGCGAACTCAAGGAGCGGTCCAAATGGGGATGGCTGTTCTACCGCCGCGTGAAGACGGGTAAGGCGTTTTACCGGCCGATGAATCACGTCGTGCATGCCCATCTCAAGAGCATCCTGCCGGCGAACTTCAGTCCGGACGAACCCGTTTTTCTCGGCGGAGGAGCGCGCCCGAACGCGCGCTTCCAGGAATTGTGCGCACTGGCCGGCATCAAGCCGAGGACGAGCGTCGAGACCGGGGCGGAAGAACCGTGGGAACTCAAGGACCTTCGCAAGACGTGTGCGACGTACTACGATGAGCACCTGCCCGAGTCGTCCATCGAAATTCTGGGCCACTCGGTCGGCGGCATCACCTACCGCCACTACGCCCATCGCGCTCCGTTAGCGTTCAAGGCGATCATGACCCTGGCGCAGCCGATGTCGTTTTCGGCCCTGCTCCACGGGCACGAGGGCGAGTGCCCGTGTTGTCGGCGACGATTCGCCGACGCCGCATAGCTCGGGGATGTAGCCGCAGCAGCTTAGCCGAAGTGCATGGCTCGCCGCTCTGGCAGGCCCGAAGCGCAAAGGAGCCAGCCGCCAGGACCGGCGACTACGTCCTCGATAGAATGGCCTCAGTTGGTATGGCGTTCCATGGCCTGGACGCTCGGCCCGTTCACCTACGAGAGACAACGATGGCTCTTTCACACCGGCGGTTTCAGGCCGCCGTGCTCGGCGTCACACTCGTGGCCCTTACGGCCCCCGCGGTCGCCGCGGGCGTGCCGAAGCCGGAATCCCCCTCTCCTGAAAAGGGCGCCAAGCCACTGAAGGTGTTCATCCTGGCCGGGCAGTCGAACATGCAGGGCCACGCCAAGATCTCCACGTTCGACGGCCTGGCCGATGACCCGAAGACGGCACCGCTTCTGAAAGAGATGCGCGCCCCGGACGGCAAGCCGAAGGTGTGCAAGAAGGCGTGGATTTCGTCCATCGGCTGCCTCGGCGACGCCTACTCGGACCTGAGAGAACAGACGGGCAAACTGACTGCCGGTTTCGGCGCGCCGGACGACAAGATCGGCCCGGAGTTCACGTTCGGCCTCACGATGGAGAAGCAACTCGGCGAGCCGATCCTGATCATCAAGACCTCGTGGGGCGGTCGGAGCCTGCACACCGACTTCCGCCCGCCCGGCGCCGGGCCGGAGAAAATCAACGACTTCACCCTGGACCAGTGGAAGAAGCGTGGCCTCGACGCCGAGAAGGAGACAGCCAGGATCCGCCGGAATGGCGGGGTATTCTACCGCCACATGATCGACCACGTGCAGAAGGTGGTCAAGGACATCAAGCGTGTCGTGCCCGACTACGACCCGAAGCAGGGGTGCGAACTGGCCGGGTTCGTCTGGTTCCAGGGGTTCAACGACCTGGTCGATAGCTGGACGTATCCCGACCAGATGAAGCCCGGCGGGTACGATCAGTACGCCGACCTGCTCGGCCACCTGATCCGCGACGTGCGGAGAGATTTGTCGGCCCCGAAGATGCCGTTCGTCATCGGGGTGATGGGCATCGGGGGCGAGAAGGAGGGGAAGAAGGCCCCGCAGAAGTACTTCCGCGAGGCCCAGCGGAAGCCGACGATGCTCGACGAGTTCAAGGCGAATGTGGTGGCGGTCGAGACCTCGCCGTTCTGGGACGACGACCTCGGAGACCTCCAAGAACGATGGGAGCGACTGAGCAACAAACTGGAACAGGAGTTCCGAATAGCGGATCCGAAGCCGAGCGAGAAGGCCAAAGAAGAGGCGCGGAACAAAGCCCGTGAGGCGAAATTCCAGCCGGACGAGCTAAAGCGACTGAAGGCCGGCGTCTCGAACGGCGGCTACCACTACCTCGGGGCGGCCAAGATTCTGGCGCCGATCGGCAAGGCGTTGGCCGAGGCGGTCGTGTCCGCGGGCGGGATCGAGAAGGAGCCGGCGAAGGCGCCGGAGAAACCGATCGAGGCGGAGCTGGCGGGGTACCTGCACGTCTCGCACGAGAAGGTGGACGCCAAGTACAACGGCGGGTTCTCCATGTACG